>JAIWNU010000114.1 GCA_020216655.1 Treponema sp.
CTTCTCCATGACTTCGCTGCGAGGGAGCCCCTTCCACAATCTTAAAGGTTCTGCTCCCATCCTGCCGCCGTTCAGCCCGGAGCATAATCGTAGTTTTTGATGCCTGGGTCTGGAAATGTTGTGCAAAGGTATAGAGATGGGTGACAAAGAAAACCTTTGCCCCTCCTTCTATGAGCGCAGACACAATGTGACGGGCAATCTCTGACCCTTCCCGTTCATTGGTCGAGGCAAAGGATTCATTAAAGAGTATAAGGCTTCTCTCTCTCATCTGATCTACGATCCCGTTCATCCGCTTGAGTTCTTCGTCGAATTTGCCAGATCCCAAATTACGGTCTTCCTTTCTGCGGTAATGGGTAAAGACGCCGCTGCGAAGATCTGCTGTGAGGGACAGGGCCGGTACAAAAAGCCCCGCCTGCATCATGAGCTGGGTAATGCCGATGCTGCGCAGGAAGGTAGATTTACCGCCCTCGTTTACACCGGTAATGATAGCCAGATTTTTTCCTCCTGCATGAACGTCGTTCCCTACAATCGTTTTGTTTGAAACCAGAGCAAGACAAATATTATACAGCCCATTGCATTCAAAGGTTGGTTCTGAATCTGTACTGACCATTGGAAAACAAACCGGTTCGCTGAGGGCCGCCAAGTGTTTTCTAAGGTTAAGGGCTCCGATGTAGAAGGCCAATTCCTGTTTCAGAATTTTAAAGAAGTTTTCAATATGGTCCGCCGACTGGGCAACCGCATTGGCTGCATAATTTATGCCCCGATCATGCAATTCCCCCAACGCACGGCCTCCGGCTTCGTCGCGGGGATCTATGGAAAAGGTATATGAGGGAGTCCGGGGAGACAAAATACGGCGAATCCAGTTCGGATCCTTTGCGTTGGGTTTCCGTAGTTCATATTGTGCCGGTTCATTTCCCGCTTTAAGACGGGCACTAATCATAACCCCTTCTATAAATTGCAGTTCCTTTAGGTATTGTACGAGACGCTTCATATAATCAACGTTCAGTTCTTCCTGAACCATGGTACAAAAGCGCCGTAAACCCCTTGAGTGAAAATCGTTGAGATGTTGTTTCGTTTGGCTCCTTAGTTTTTCAAGAATAGGAACATAGGTTTGCAGCAGCCTGACTGCTCCGTAGAGAATAGAGCTGGGATAGGCCCCAAACATGCTGAACCAGCTATGGCGCTTCGCTTCTATAGCCTCGTTTGCTATCTCATAAAGTTCCCGTATTACCTGTTCATTCAGCAGGGCATCCTGAAGAATTTCCTGCCGATATACGATACTGTTCCTGTCCTGCAGGCTCTGGAATAAAACATTTTTTGCCACATCTGCCAGGTATTTATCATCCTCTGACATGGCGCGGATGAGTATATCCAAGTCCAAGTCCTGCATGAGCGCCTCTGTTTGCGGCGGGAGCGGGACTGTCGAATCAAAATCTTTGTTTGCAAAAAGAAGATACACTTTCATTTGCGGACCTCCTCTGGGGTTTCATGTTGAAGAACCGCGGTTTCAGGATCCGAGGATATATGTTTTTGCCGCAACCGTTTATGTATCCAATCATAGGTAAGATGGTATTTTTCTGCGATGGACCGGGCATAGGCCAAGCCGTCGGCGGGTTTGCGGATCACCTTAAAGGTCCTGATAGAGGGATCCATCAGGTTGATGCCGCTCACCATGCTGACTATCCTATCGTTTAATGTGGCCAGTTCATCTAAAAAGGTTACGCATATTGCAACCGCGTCGAGCTCTAAAATTTGTTCGAGTATCTTGGTGCTTAAGAAAAGAGCATCCTTGAGGGTGGTGGATGAAAAGACCTCATTTAGAACAAAAAGACTTGTTCCGCTGGCATGTTTTAAATCCCGGTGCAGGGAAATAAGTTCCTCGTGGAGCCGGCCCCGCTGGCTTTTGGTTGTTTCTTCCCGTTCAAAGTGGGTGTAAATCGTGTCAAACAAGAGCAGGGTGGCGCTGCTTGCGGGAACCGGTAAACCTAAAGAGCCAAGGTGATGAATCTGTCCCACGGACCGGCTGAAGGTTGTTTTTCCCCCCTGATTTGGCCCGGTAATGACGACAATCCGTTCTTTTCCCGAAATGCTTACATCGTTGGTTACGACAGAAGTAGAGGCCCCAGCTAATTTTTTGGCCAGTACCAGGTCAAAAAGGTCACTTATTTCAATTTTCTTTTCGGTATTGAAATCGGGATAGCAAAAGGGGAGTCCCATCATTTTGACCGGCTGAATATAATCCAGATAGGTTATATAAAATTGAAGCTCCCGTTCGGCGGTGTCGATAGTTTCATCAATATATGATCCATAGGTTTCGCAGAAATGCTGCAGGTGGGTAAATGTATCGGGGTAAAGGCTTGCTACTCCGCTCAGTATTTGGGTCTCCACGCTGCTCAGTCCCACCGGTTCACTCATCTTTACGAGGTAATTTTTTGTATCCCCCTGCCGGAAGCGGCTGAAAAAGGCCTCTATATCAGATGAATAATCCGGTTCTGCTTGGTATTTTTTTACTCGAACAGAAAGACCCTTAATGATGATGCTATAGCGAATTGATGCTAGTTCCTGGCTGAGTGTTTCTATTTCACGCTTTAAATTTTGGAATTGGTCTGATTCTCTATACCAGGCCGTATATTCCCGTAATGATTTAAAGCCCCGGGATCGGAGTGCACTTTTAGTAAGCATGGCAAGCAGGTCTTCCACTGCGTTTACATAGACACGGGCGGATTCTAAAACCCAGCCCTGTCGGTGCCATGGATTGTAGAGCCGTTCCAGGGATCCCAAGGTCCTACGGACTGAACGCAGGGTGCTGGAAAAGGTTCTGAAACCCTCCAAAATTTCCTTGTTTTCCAGGTCCTGAAATATTTCTTGCCGGTAACGAATTTCGTTAATGCTGTGTAGGTTGTGGTAAAAAACGTTTTCTAGACCATAATCCGGGAATGATTCGGTTATGGCCGTCAAGATTTGGTCCAAATTAAGGTCGATAAAATAGCCCTTCATGGGCTCGTGATCCGTTCTGCGCGGGTCCTGGGGATCGGGAAAAAGCAAACTGAGGGATGTCATGACACGCTCCTTCCGATAATTGCTGCTGTCCGCGAGGCGGACAGATTCGGAAGGAGTCATCAGCAACGATAAACCGAGCGGTTCAGGCGAATGCCAGGGTGGACTCCATCACCAATGTAAATTTACTCAAATTTGCCTGCTTTGTCCAGTCAATGGGTGAGTGCCCGGTGGGCCTCCGCCAGTGAATTGATGATATCAATATGCTGGGGACACTTGGGCATGCATTCACCGCAGGCGATGCAGGAATCGGCCCCCTTGCCGGATGAGACATAACCCTTTTGGTACCATTTGGAGTTACCCTCCCGCTCGTCAAAGGCGACAGCGGAGTTATAAATGGCAAAAACATCTGGAATGGCAACCCCGTTGGGGCAGGGCATACAGTAGCCGCAGCTCGTACAGGGAACGGGCATTTTTTCGTGGAAATATGCCGCTGCCCCTGAGTAGGCTGCAAGTTCCTGACTGCTCAAGTTGTGTGCTGCCGCATAGCCCGCAACAGCGGTGTTCTCTATAACTTGTTCGGCGGACCCCATACCGGAAAGAACCGTAACCACCTCGGGCCGATCCAGGGCGAATCGGAGGGCCCATTCGGCGGGGCGCCGGATCTGCCCTGTGGCTGCAAAAAGGCGTTCAACCGCTTCGGGGACCTTTGCTAGGGCGCCGCCCCGCAATGGTTCCATAACGATGACCCCAATATGGCGCTCCGCCGCATAGCGGATCCCTTGGAGTCCCGCCTGAAAGTCCGTATCAAGATAGTTGTACTGGACCTGGCAGAACTCCCAGTTATTGTATCCATCGATGATCCGGGTAAACACATCCCGTGAATCATGAAAGGAAAAGCCGATGTGGCGGATTTTCCCTTGGGCTTTGGCCCGTTCTAGGTATTCTAGTCCCCGGAGCCTCTGAATAGTATCCCAGCGCTCCGCATTCAGGGCATGGAGCAGGTAAAAGTCGATATGGTCCGTATCGAGTTTTGCAAGCTGTTCCGAAAGGAGCTTTTCCCAGTCCGTTTCTTCCCGGACAAGCCACACGGGGCATTTGGTTGCCAGTTGTACTTTATCCCGGAGTCCATGTTTGTTGATGAGCTTGCCGGTAACAATTTCGCTTGCCCCGTTGTGGTAGGGGTAGGCCGTATCCACATAGGTAACACCCTGCTCGATGGCGGCTAAAAAAAGCCGTTCCGTCGCTGCTTCATCAATATGGGCTGGATCACTGTCCCTGGTAGGGAGCCGCATCATGCCAAGCCCCAGGGCGGAAACCGGCAGTTCTGGCATTTTGGGGAATGTTCTGTATTTCATAGGATGATTGTACAACGATTGTACAATTGGGACAATTGGTTTATTTGTTGAAAACCCGCTTCTTTTGTGTCAATGATGATAAGTATGAAAATGAATCAGAAAGTCATATTTACTTGGATGTTTTTATTCGGCTCTGCCATCTTGTTGTTCCTTTCCTGTGCCACCAGTTCTGGCAGCACCTATTCACGCTCTGTAAATGCTGATGAGGAAGCGGCCCGCAGGAACAGGGCTGCCCAGGAAAAGAATTCCGGAACCTCAGGCAATAATACATCAGGCGGAAGCGGCGCTTCGACGGGAAACAGCTCCTGGAACACTTCGGATCCCTATAACTCTGGATGGGAGACTTCCAACACTGTCATTATAGTCAGGGAAGTTCCGCCCCACGGAACGGTAAAACTGCTTGGATTCCCCTATGGATCACCGGTACTCATAGACGGAGATCCCCGTATCGGAAATACCTTTGATCTGTCTCCCGGTACGCACCATATAGAAGTGCGGGTTTTTGGATTTGAAGTCTGGGAAGATACTGTTCAAATTAATAAAGATAGTACCGTCGTACTCAGAGTAGAACTTGTTCCGGCAGACTTTCGTATCATCGATGTAGATATGCAAAGTAGTTCATTGAATCCGGACAATCCGGGATATTTTGGTGCTGCCCGGCTTACCGTATATGTGACCGCCCCGGGGTCCGTCAGCCTGCAGGTGCTGGATCAGGAGAATCGGCTTGTCAGGCCTCTCGGTCACTATGAAATAACCAAGGGCACCCAGGATGTCTTTTGGGACGGCACGGATAGCCAGGGCCGTATGGTCCCAAAGGGAAGATACACCTTGGTGGTTCAGGGCCTTAATGGGGCTGCCCAGCCTATAGGAGAGGAATTTCGGCAGTATGTGTATGTAAACGGAGGGCTCACGCTGCGAACCTGGCTCGGCGGTTCTGGGTTTTCGGGGCCCTTTTTTGTTCCTGATACGCAGGTCTTGCATGATAGCTCCTGGTCTCTTTCTACGGCTTTTGTTTCTCATCTAGCATCCCCGGCTGAGCCAGTAGGTTCCACCTTGGTTTCTCTTTCATCCCTGAGGCTTGCTCTGAGTGAATATGCGGAAGCAGGTATGCTCGTAACCTATGTAGGCCGTCCTCTGGTGTCCGATGTCAATACCGACTGGATTGGGTTTACCGCAACTGCCAAACTGAAACTCACGGATGCCCAAAGCCCCTTTTCTGCCGCGGTTGGTATCCGGGGCTCTTTCCGCAGTTTTGCCAGTGATAGCTCTTCGGAAAGCACCCCCTACATTCCTCCTGCTTGGGACGGGCTTTCCAACTATGACGGACTATCAATCTCTGTTCCCCTTGAATATGGCGACGGCCCCTTGAGACTTTTTGCCGCCCCAGAAATCCAGGTTTCAAGCTTTTATCCCTACTGGACCGATGACCGCTGGCCCACACCGGACCTCTTCATCTGGTCTACCCTGAGGCTCGGCGCAGAACTGCGGATCACCAACCCGGTGCGGCTCGCTCTCTCGGCGGCCATGAAAAGCGATCCGCTCAACAAGGGCCCATTAATCCTGCAGCTTCCCCTGTCATTAGGGGCGGAACTGAGCGTCTATACCAAAAGTCCAATCAATTTCACCGCCTATGCGCTGGCTGAAGCAGGAGGCCCCTACAGCTACGCGATCTATGGCGGCATCGGCATCGGCGGACGGTTTTAAAATCTAAAAGCTGGTACTGTTCTTGAAGTAATTACATACGGAAACAGGATTGTATTTGTTCCTAATAATGCTGTGCTCTGGACACAGGATAGGCATTTCAAAAATCTTCCTAACGTTAAATACTTGGAAAAAAACAGCGGCTCCCCGGATGTCGGGGAACCGCGGCGTTTTAAAGACAGGTAGGCCGTAGGTTTTAGAACCTGCCGGAGCCCAGGGCCGCGCTCAGGCTGATGGTAAGGGCAGGGCCTTTGTTTAACAGTATGTATTCGCTGTTTTTGCCCGTGCCCCACAGTGCATCGATGTACCATACAAAGGTGGGGGACAGGGAAAGGTTCATATACTTGAAAACCTTGTAATTAAGGCTGGGGGTGAGGAAGCCCGAAAGGTCCGCCAGGTTTGCCATAAGAAGGATCGAGGCGCTTAAGTCTTTTATAAAAAGCTCTGATCGGGATACCGAGAGGGCTCCATAGTGCTGGCTTGCGCCATAAAGAAGCCCTCCAAGAACTGGAGCAAGACTATCCTGCAACGCTTGGGGGAGGACCGTAAACTGATTAATAAGGTTTTCCCGCTCCTCATAGCTGTAGCCTTCGCCGTTATAATAGTATTGGGCGGCGATGCTGGTGTAGCCATCCCGGGCAGTGTAGAGAAAGCCTGCGGTTCCCTGGAAATACCAGCGGTCATCCCGGCTTTCAGATGTCAGTGTTGGAGTTAAGCTCGTCACATACTGCCGGTCGTTGCCCCAGCTTGCGACAGCCTCGGCAAAGAGGTCAAAGCGGCCTAGGGACCCGGTGGCGGTTGTTATGAGCCGGGGCGCCTTATCATTTTTATAATAAGCGCCGAGGCCGATCTCCCAGTTACCGAGAAGAAATTCTCCCTTGCCGGCGTAGGCAAGATCCTGGGGTTTAAAAGCTGCTGTTTCGCTGCTGGAGCTTCCCGAGGTTAAATAGCCCGGGAGGAGCAGGTAAGCCCAGAGATTGTTCTGGCTTCCGGGGATCGGGAGGAGTGCCCTGAGACTTATAGGCCCTTCCCGCTGGGCTGTTGGATCAGTCACATCGATGGCAGTAAGATTTAATACGTCTGCGGGGCTAAAGAAATAGCCTACCCCCCATTTTACGGTGTGCTTTCCGAAACGGAAGTAGGCCGCATCGTTCCAGGAAAAGTCTGTAAAGAGCTCGAAAACCTGGAGGTTGACCGTCGAAAACTTGTCTGATTTTGTTGTAACCGTAGGAGAAGGTGTCCCTACATAGGTTGCGTCTGTTAGGAATGTAGCTGAATTGGTAAAGGGCCAGGCAGTCTTGATGCTGCCGTAAAAACGCAGGTCCTCCTGGGGGCGGGCATCGAAAAAGAGGGTGGAGGCGATGGTAGGGTCCAGGGTCGACTTGTCCGGGTTCAGGGGATCCCGGTTGTCCTCCCAGGGATTAGTCCAGGTAAAGCTCGTGCCGAGCTTACCGGTAAAGCTGCCGCCGATGCGGACCTGATCCCTTGTAAGGAAGGCCGAGACCGCGCTGGAGCCGGGCGCGGCGCCTGCGGCAGCCGCTGCTCCAGCGCTGCTAGCGCCTGCAGCACTGCTAGCACTGCTAGCGCTGCTTGCGCTTGCGGAGGCTTGGGCCGCATCGGCGGCGCCGGCCGCCGGCGCCGGACCCGGAGCTAGGGTGTCCGGGGCAGCATCGCCAAAGAGGGCGTCTTCGTCGGTGATGATGGTGCTCGTTTGGGCAGACAGCAACTCCGGGCCGGCGCCGGGCCCAAACACGATAAGGAAGCTGAGAACTGAAAGGGAGAAAGCATGAAAACGGCGCGATATATTCATCAACCTGGCCCTCCCTAATTGACCTGTTCCAGAAAAGCCTTGGTAAAGACCTTGTCAGGAAGCTTGCTGGTGGAAAGCTCGGTCATGGTGATTTGGCTCTTTTCACCCGGATTTAACTCGTCCACGATAAGCATCTGGGAGGGGAACATTTTGCCGTTTCCCAGGTCCGCATACTTGGGATACAGGGTGGTGCGCATTTTTTTGCCCGATACCGAATAGTCTTCCTGTTTAAGGAGCAGGTTCCCATCCTTACGGACAAAGAGCTTACTCACGTCATAGGAAACCTTGTCGTTTTTTGCCTTGAGGCTGATAATCCAGACGGGGAACTTGCCGAGCATACCATCTTCGGTTCCGCTGACATCGTAATCATCTAGAATGGTGCGGCGGCTAAAGTCGGAGTTTTTAGCGTCCGAATTGTTCAGGTTTTCTTTAAGGCTCGAATGGGTGAACTTGCGGCTCGAGGGATCGTAGAACCAGACATTGTCCCCTTCTTTTAAGTACCCCTGGCCCTTGCTGGCCTCGGGCTGCTGGATGAGCAGGGTGAACTGGTTCTTGGAATCCCTGCGGAACATCCTGATCTGAGTGAGGGCAGCCTTTTCACCCGGTTTTTCCGACACGATGGTAAAGACCCCGGTAAAATCCAGGCCGGAAAAATCGTTCATGGCGTCCAGTTTTGAGAGGATTGCCTTTACATCCGGCTGGGTCTGGGCAAAGAGGGCCCCTTGAGGGGCTGCGAAAAACATGAGCGCCGCAGCAAGCCCCATGAGTACGGTTCTGAAAGCTGGCGCAATCTTAGCGGGCCCTATTGGGAGCCTTGGTCTGTTCTGGCTAAAATATTTAGAACGCTTCATATAAAACTCCTCTGTGTATTCTTGATTCATTCTTATTTGCTGCTCCGCAGGGCGTCGGCAGGTTCCAATTTTGCGGCCCGCCGGGCCGGCAGAAATGCTGCAAGGACTGTGAGCAGTACTACTAAGAGGACATGCAGTGTTGACTGGGAGACCTGGGGTATAAAGGAAAGGTGGCCGTTCTTCATAAAGAGGGCAAAGAAGGTCCCGGTTCCAAAATTGATGAATGAAAGGAGGAGCATCACAATTCCTGCGGTTGCGAAGCCCGCAAGGACACCTCCCAGGGCAAGGAAGGCAGCTTCCAGGATAAAAAGGTTCCGTACATCCGGGCGCTGCAGTCCCAGGGCCCGCATGGTGCCGATTTCCTTGGTCCGTTCGTAAATGATGATCCTAAAGGTATTGAGTATGCCCACAAGAATGATAATAAAAAGAACCACCAGGATGACCGTACTCACCGTATTGAGGATTTGGACCACCTGTTCGATCTGGGAAATCGTATCATTAATGGTATAAACACGGTACTTGGTGCCTTCCCAGGTTTCTTTGCGGGCGAGCTGGGCAAGCTTCTGATACCGGGACTGGCCGGGATTGCTTGCACTTGTCAGGGTGCCCGGGGCAAGCTCGAATACGGGAGCCCGGGCTTTAAGGGCTGCTTTTACAGTCTCTGCTACCTTGTCTGATTTAGTGAGGTCTGAGAGCATAATGCCCAGTGACTGGTATTCGTCGGTCCCGAGGCCGATAAGGCTGTTTAGGTATGCCTTGGGGGTATAAGCGAGCATTTGATCAAAAAGGCCCATGCTGGGCATAATGCCCGCTACCCGGAACTCACCTACGTTGAACTGGCCCGTCACGGTCTTGGTTTGTGCAAGGAGCCGGTCCCCTACATCAATTTTAAGTCTTTGTGCAACCTGTTCGCTTACAAACAGGGCATTGGGCGTGGTAGCCTGGTCAAAACCGCCCTTTATGAACCGAACCCGTTCCCGCAGGAGCCGCTCTTTTTCGAAATCGACCCCAATAATGGACTGTTGGACCTTTTTCCCTTCGAATATAAGGGTCACGGCGGCTCCGGACCGTTTCTGGATGTACGCATCTCCAAGCCCTGCAGCCTGTAAAGTCTCATTTATCAGCTTGTCGTCCCGGATAATTTCCAGATTTTTACCGCTGGGGGATTTTTCGACCCCTTCGATAAAGACATGCCCCGCAAAGAGGTGAGCTATGTTGGCTGCTACGTTGCCGACGAGTCCTCCGGCGAGGCTCGTAATGACCGTTACTATCATAATACCAAAGGCGATGGCCCCGCCTAAAAGGAAGCTCCGCCGTTTCTGGCGGCTTAAGTTTCTAAAGGCCATTAGAATAAGGCTGTTCATTTTTTTACTCCTAGTCTGCCTGGATGGCTTTAACCGGCTGGATCTTCAGGGCCAGGGATACGGGATACAGGTGCGCTAGGTATCCGACAATAAAAACCAGTATCACCGAGGACACAAAGGATGGGAGCGCCGGGCTTAAGTGCAATACATCGCCGCCAAAAAGCATGACTAAAAGGCCGTTGTCCCCCGCGCTGATATGGAGGGCATTCAAAATGGCCACGATAATCATGGATAGAACGGCGCCGATAAGCCCGAAGACCGCGGTGAGGGACAGGGTTTCGGCCAGGAAAAGCCGTTTAATCGTTTTCCGGTGAGCCCCCAGGGCCCGCATCGTGCCGATTTCGCTGGTCCGTTCAATGACCGAAATCACCAGGGTATTCATCATAATGATGACCGCTACCACGGAAACGAGGAGTATGGCGATGATAAAGACAATGCGGACTATATCGGAAAATTTGCCGTAGGTACCCGCCGCTCCTTGCCAGTTTGTCGCATGGGCATCGATGCCTTCAGCGGCAAACCACTTATTCAAGTCTTGAATGAAAAGGGGTGCTAAGGCTGGATGGTTCAGCCGGATCAGGATAAAGTGCCAGGCTCCCGTATCAGCCTGATTGAGCCGTTCCCGTTCGGCGGAACTGGAAAGGCTCTGTGCAATGGCATCCAGATTTACCGTGCTGGTCTGGACCGAGTCCACCATGTCGTCGGAGAAAAGGTCATCGGTGTTGCCAATCGACAAAAGCTGTTTTTCGGTGTCTGAGATCTGGCTTGCTTCGTTCGCGCCTACGGTAAGGCCCCCCAGCACCCGGGCGGTATCAATGTCCGCAAAGGACATAAAGTCCGGCAGGCTGCTCGAAAGGCTCCGTTTATAGATTCCTTTAACCGGAAGCTCTCGTATCTTAAAGTTTTGGGTGCCAAATCCGGTGACAAGTACCTTGTCCCCCACATGGACTTGTTTTTTGAACCGCTTTTCCAGTTTTTCTATTTGTCCCCGGGTGAGCATTATGCCCGGTTCGCCTGGTTTAAGGTATGAACCTTCTTCTAATTCTATAGAAGGAAACATGGAAAAGTACCGATCCCCATCTACGCCAAACACGATAGTGATGGGAGGCCCTGTTGGCTCTTCTTCGGAGCTGACCACATCCTGGATCTCCTCCGCCGCATCCAGGGTAAGGAGCCCGTAAGCTACGGACATACTCGCCGAGGATTTAACATCCGATAGGCTGGCTAAGTGCGTTTGGACTTTGTCAAAATCGGGGATAACCGGTATCTCACCGGTTTCGCTGCCCCCCTCGCCAAAAACAGAAACCGCCGTGGCAGAGGGTCCGTAGATCATAACATCGCCAGTAAAATTTTCGATAAATGCCTTTTGGACTCCCCGTTTGGATGAGTCCAGGAGGGAATTCCCAATAAGAAGGATGATTACCCCCAGAGCAATAAAGGAACCGATAATGAGGCTTTTTGCTCTGTGTTCCCATATATTGCGAAAAGCGATACGCAGTATGACTGGCATATATTAACTCCGTGCTTCGGCCGTCGCAGGTTCGCCGCAGGCTGGGGTCTTGTCTTTCCGGTAGTTCTCTGTCACAAGGCCGTCCCTGAGACGTATTACATGGTCGGCTATATCAACAATTTTTGCATCGTGGGTGGAAAATATAAAAGTTGTGTCCAGTTCACGGTTAATTTTTTTCATCAATTCGATAATCTGTTCCCCCGTGGCTGAGTCCAGATTGGCAGTCGGTTCGTCGGCCAGAACAATCTTTGGTTTTGTCACCAAGGCCCGGGCTATAGCAACCCGCTGCCGCTGGCCTCCAGAAAGTTCGTTCGGTTTATGGCGGATCCAATCGGAAAGCCCCACTTCGTTGATGAGGTATTTTATCCAATCGTCCCGTTCTTGCTTGCTCATGGCGTTTTTTCCAAGCAGCAGGGGGAATTCAATGTTTTCATAGACATTCAA
This sequence comes from Treponema sp., assembly GCA_020216655.1. Classification (GTDB taxonomy): domain Bacteria; phylum Spirochaetota; class Spirochaetia; order Treponematales; family Breznakiellaceae; genus Gracilinema. The sequence goes on from JAIWNU010000114.1 coordinate 12,036, forward strand.
TACAGGAATAAGGTTGAAGGACTGAAAAATAAAACCGATAGTATCATGCCGGAGGGTTGTAAGCTGCCGGTCGTTTAAGCCTGAAATGGGCTGGCCTTCTATAAATACTTCTCCCGAAGTCGGCGTGTCGATAAGGCCGATCATATTAAGAATGGTGGTCTTGCCGGACCCGGATGGACCGGCGATAGAGATGAAGTCTCCCCGTTCAATACAGAACGAAACACCCTTTACGGCTTCCACCTGCACCTTGCCCAGCGGATAGGTTTTCTTTACGTCCTGCAGTTCAATAATTGCCATATATTACTCCTCTTTGGCACTATTACCGTTTTTATACGGTTTTTCGGACCCAACGGCGTCCGTTTAGTTAAAAATACTGCTTTGTTGCATCAAAAACTATTAAAAAATGATGAGAGTGTGCTATTCTCCAGAATCCTCTGGATCGTTCTTTTCCAGTCTTTTTCCACGCCGCTGCCTCACGCATTCGGTCAGCAAGTATTCTATCTGCCCGTTGATAGAGCGGAAATCGTCCTCTGCCCATGCGGCAAGTTCGTTCCATAGCTTGGGAGAAATTCTGAGGATTATCTGTTTTTTCTTGTCGTTGCTATTGTTTTCCGATTGATCCATAGAAATTTCTCCGCAAGCAAGTGCTTTCTAATAAATCGTTCCTGAATTGACCACCGGCTGTGCGTCACGGTTGCCGCAGAGGACTACAAGCAGGTTGCTTACCATGGCAGCCTTCCGTTCCTCATCAAGGTCAACGATGTTGTTGGTGCTGAGTTTTTCCAGGGCCATTTCTACCATACCGACGGCACCCTCAACAATGAGCTGCCGGGCAGCGACGACTGCGGTAGCCTGTTGTTTCTGCAGCATGGCCGTGGCAATTTCCGGGGCATAGGAAAGATGGGTAATTCGGGCTTCGATGATTTCCAAGCCTGCTATGGCAACCTTAGACTGGATTTCTTCCTTGAGCTGCTCTGCCAGTTCCTGACTGCTGCCCCGCAGGGATTTTTCTTTTTCTTCGTCGCTTGAGTCATAAGGATAGAGCCGGACTATGTTCCGCAGGGCCGAATCACACTGGATTGAGAGAAACTCGGTGTAGTTATCCACATTAAATACCGCCTTTGCGGTGTTAACCACTTTCCACACCACCACAATGCCAATGATAATGGGGTTTCCTAAAGCGTCATTTATTTTCTGCTTTTCGTTGTTAAGCGTCAGGACCTTTAAGGAGATTTTCTTGTTGGCCTGTTTGTTTTCAGCGGCCGGAATCGAAATGTTTCCCAATTTTACCTGCTGTTTTTCACCGCCGACAGAACCGGTTGAAGGCTCCTGGCTGCTTGGGGCTACGGGACTTACAAAGGGATTAACAAAGAAAAAGCCCGGACCTTTCAATGTTCCGTAATAGGTTCCGAACAGGGTTAATACGAGGGCTTCATTCGGTTTAAGAATCTTAAGTCCTGCATACAGGATTGGGCCTACAATAAAGCCATACAAGCCGGTGATGACCATGAGCAAGATATTCTGGATATTTGGTCCCCGGTCCATCTGGATTGCTGCAAAAATAAAACCGCCGATCGCTGCCAATATCAGTAGACTGTTTATAATAAGCACCGCCATTCCGCTGGTATGGGGGGCTTCCCGCTCTTCGTATTCGGTCTTCATAATAGAACCTCCAATATTCAAAGTGATATCAAATTGATATCATAATGTATGTTAATGCCTTAACAACAATTTGTCAACAAGACAAAATAGGCTTTACCATGGAAGTTTGTAGGCCTATGCATTACAATCTGTGATATGCACAAGCGTTATTTTGCAGAATTTATACTTATTGTATTTTTTTCATTATCATTATTTTCTATAGAAAGGCCCTTTTTTACCGTTATTGGTACCAGGGATGGGCTCCCCAATTCCGGTGTTGCCGCATTAGTGCAGGATTCGAAAGGTTTTTTGTGGATCGGAACACAGACCGGTTTAGTTCGTTATGATGGCTATACCTTTAAGCTGTATGAGAATGAACCCTTTGTGGACAATGTAATAAGCCACAACCAGGTGCAAACCCTGTTCCTAGATGGGGATATCCTCTGGATCGGCACCTACGGTGGTTTGAACAGGCTCGATTTATCTACCAATAAAATAACGAGTTTTCAAAACGATGCAGCAAATCCAGCCAGCCTCCGGGACAACCTGGTAGTAGCCATCGCCCGGGATTCTCGGGGCCGTCTCTGGGTGGGTACTGCTCAGGGGCTCGATCGGATGGATGAAAAAACGGGTACCTTTGTCCACTATGGTCCTGCCTCCAACGGGACTGGTATACCCCAGACGATGATCCGGGATCTGCATCTGGATCATAAAGGCCGATTCTGGGTTTCCACCAGCGGAAGCGGTTTGTATTTATATCAGGATAGCACCGATGGTTTTATTGCGCTTCCGGTGGATAAAAATAACCCATCAGCCCTGCCAAGTCCCTATGTTATGTCCATTTCTGAAGATCCGGAAGGAAAACTCTGGTTTGCTACCTGGTATGGCGGTATTTCGGTTTTAGAGGATGATAAGACCTATCGTTTTAAGACTATACGTTTTCAGGATGACCGGCTGTATTTTGTCAATGCTCAGAATCCTGAACTTGTATATGGTGGAACCTGGGGCGGGGGCCTGTTTATTTATTCTCAAAAAACTGGTGAAATTGAACGAATTAAGTCGAGCGATGGAACCGGATCTATTCCTAATGATGTGGCCTATTCCTGTCTGATTGACAGCAACCAGATACTGTGGATTGGTACGAATGGCGGTGGTCTTGCCCGGTCTGAGCCGAGGGAAAAACGGTATAAGGCATACATGGCCAATGCTAAAAACCCGCAAAGTCTTTCCCCCGGAAAGGTTACTTCCATTCTGGAGGACCGCTTAGGGCGGCTCTGGGTAGGGATTTACGGCAGCGGCCTTAATGTACTTGACCGGTCTACGGGCTTATTTAAGCGCTACCGGCACGACCCGCAAAACAAGAACAGCCTCCCCAATGATATTGTTAATGCCCTGTATGAGGACAGTAAGGGAGTCATCTGGGTCGCCACAAATAACGGGCTCGCCCGATTTAAAGGGGACACCGATTCGTTTGTGACCTATCTTCCCGATCCTGCGAAACCCAGTTCGATTGCCGATTCGGTCATATACGCACTTAAGGAAGCTCCCGGATATGAGCTTTGGGTTGGCACCTATACCAAAGGGCTTGATTTAATGGATATTCAAAGCGGGACCTTCATTCACTATCCAGCGAACGAAAAGGATGACCGTTATCCCCAGAATAACCTTGTGTATGCCTTGGAATATGACCAAGCGGGTAATCTATGGATAGGCTACAATAATGGCCTGGACCGCTATGACGGAAGCCGTTTTATTCGGTACCGGTATGATAAAAACAATCTTAAGGGTATATCATCCAATACTATCAGGCATATTTACCGGGATCGGTCAGGCACCATGTGGTTTGGAACCGTAGGCGGCGGCCTATCCCGTTACATTAAAGAAACAGACCAGTTTGAACATCTTACAAAGAGGAATGGCATAGCACACAATACGGTCCGCTCCATTATTGAAGATGATGCAGGGCACCTGTGGATCGGAACTGCTACCGGTATCGGCTATATCGATAAGCAATGTTTTGCCTTCCGGGGCTTTTCTCTCTTTAACGAGCTTAAGGACAAGGAATTTCATACCGGGGTCTGGAAAACCCGGGACGGCTACCTCTTTTTCGGAGGTCAAAATACGCTTTATGAAATCAATCCAAACACCGTTGTAAGAGAGAAAAAACCGCCGGAACTGCTTGTTTCTGACATCAGTATTAACGGCAAAACCCTTTGGGATGATTTTAATTACCCAACCCCTCCGTATATCACATCCCTGCGGCTTTCCTATGATCAGAATAATATCAGCTTTGTGTTTGCTACCAATGACCTCCAGGATCCAATCCGCAACATGTATTCCTATAAGCTGGAAGGTTTTGATAAAGATTGGACCATTCCTTCCGCAGAGCATATAGCTTCTTATACTAACCTTCCCGGGGGGCGCTATGTACTTAAAATTCGGGCAGCGAACAGCGAGGGGATCTGGAATGACAGCGCTTTAAGTTTCCCCATCCAGGTTGCATCCCCTCCGTGGTTTAGTCCCTGGGCTTTCCTGTTCTATGGGTTCCTTATTCTCACTATTGGATATACTTTTGCCCTAATGCGCAGCAGGCAAAAACTGAAGTCACAGGTCTTGGAGTTACAGCGGCTTCAGAAAAAACTGGAAGAGGCCAACCTCAGGCTCGATGCCCTTTCTATGAAAGACGGTCTTACCGGAATATCCAATCGGCGTCATCTTGATGAACTTTTGCCCCGTATTGTGGCTGAATGCAGCCGGGATCGGGTGCCTCTTTCGGTCCTCATGCTGGATATCGACTGTTTTAAAAATTACAACGACCAATATGGGCACCTAAAGGGCGATGAAGTACTGAAAACGATTGCGAGTCTGCTTTCTGAAGAGGCTGGCAGGGCCACTGACTTTGTTGCCCGCTATGGAGGAGAGGAGTTTATCATTCTGCTGCCCCATACCGATAGGGCGGGAGCAGAAAAAATGGCCCAGAGCATTCTGCAGCATGTCAGGGATTTAAAGATTCTCCATGAAGCATCATTCGTTATTCCCATTTTAACTGTAAGTATTGGTATCGCCACCGCGATTCCAGAGCCGGGAGAGGAGCCGAAAATTCTTGTAGAAGAAGCGGACAAAGCCCTGTACCGTGCTAAAGCCGAGGGCCGCAATTGCTTCAGATTCGCTGAAAAAAAATAAAAAAAGTTTGAAATAAGGTTTAGCCCCGTGATATGATTGCTTCTATTAAAACGTTAGGAGCAATCATGTCTTCTCTATCTCGTACCGCTGCCTCCCGTGCAGTATGCTTTCCTCAATTCATTGTAGTTTTCATTATTTCCCTCTTTGTGGGCTGCGCTGCAAAACCTGTGTCTCTTTCGGCCCCCAATCCGCGTCTTGTTTCAGCCCTTTCAGGGCCAACCATCGGCCGTACCGAGAGTATCAGGATTGAGTTCGTTTCAGACTTTGACACCTCCAAGCCCATCCCTCAGGATGCAATGAAAATAGAACCCTTTGTAGATGGGACTCTTTCCTGGCAGGATGAACATACCCTGGTATTTGCTCCGCGCCGTATTTTGCCTGGCGGAACGCGGTATACGGTTCAGGTGTTCCCCAGCAAACTCAGTTCTAAAATTGCTGAGGCTCGCGCATCCCGGGAAGGCGAAGCCTTTCAGTTCCAGTTCGAAACCGATCTGCCTGCTTATCAGGTAGCGCTGAATCCTATCAGCATTGCCAGTGATGGGCTAGTCTATGTTTCCGGTACGGTTCTTACCGATAAGGGTGAAAATAATCGTAAAATTGAGCAAAGCCTAGGATATTCCGGCCTCGACGGGATCCGGTGGGAACATCGTGAAGGCGAACATCGTTTCGCATTTAAGGGGCTCAAACGTTCTGACAGGATGTCCCAAGTTCGGCTTTCTTGGAATGGAAAAATCATTGGGGCCCCTGTACAGGGCAGCAAAACTATCTCGCTCAGTTCTGCAAATCAATTTGAAGTACTGGATATTCGTCCCATTCCGGATTCAAAAACTGGTTTGGAGGTGGTTTTTTCGCAGCCGATTAAAAAGGGCCAGGACCTCAGAAGCTATGTGCAATTGGTATCGGCCGGTGCGGAAACAAAGGTACGGTATGCTGTTGAGGGCAATATAGCCAGAGTGTATGGAACAGAAGCACTGACCCCAGGAACAGAACTCCGTATTCGGGATCTTACCGATGAAAATGGCCGCCCCTTGGCCAAGCCTGTGGCATATACTGTCTCTGATAGCTGGGATCTACCTGAATATCGCTTTGTAGGAAAGGGCACCATCCTGCCCACCGATCAGGGATCTACCGTGGTTATAGAGACAAAAAACCTCGCGGGTCTTATTGTGGAAGCCTACAAGGTGCATAGCAACAATATGATCCAATTCTTGCAGGTCAACCAGATGGATGGAGACCGGGAATTGTACCGGGTCGGTGAACCTGTTTGGACTAAGAACGTAGATTTAACCTGGAATAGCGGTGATAAAAATAAATGGGTCCGTCATGGATTGGATGTAAGTGAACTTGCAAAGGCCTATCCGGGCGAACTGTTCAGGCTGCGCATCACTTTCCGCAAGCAGCATATCCGCTATGAATGTTCCGCTGGACACGGAGATTTTTCCAACCTGAAATTCCCTACCGATGAGCTTCCTGCTCTGGAAAAGAATACGGATGGTGAATCTAGTTACTGGGATTATTGGGAAGGAGACTGGGAAGAAAGGCAGAACTACTATAAATACCGCAAGGATCCCTGTCATCCAGCCTTTTACATGCCCTTTTATGACCATAATATAACCACTGGCCGGAATGTTCTTGTTTCTAATGTGGGACTTTTGGCGAAAAAGTCTGTAGACAGCTCCTGGCTTGTGGTAGCCACAGACCTGCGTACCACAAGGCCCTTGGCAAATACGGTCGTCCGGCTGATTAATTACCAGAACAGGGAACTTGCCAAGGGAACAACCGGCTCTGACGGCATGGTGATGCTGAAATCCCTTCAGGATCCAGCCTTTTTAGTCGCCGAAGGATCTGCTGGCCGTGGTTACCTTAAGTTGGACCCGGGTAATGCTCTGGCGGTCAGTCATTTTGATATTTCCGGAGATTCACCCGCTGCAGGTTTTAAGGGTTTTATATATGGCGAACGGGGAGTTTGGCGGCCCGGAGATACAATCTATCTCACGTTCCTGCTCCACGATCCGAACGCAGTACTCCCGCCTAACCACCCGGTGGTCTTTGAATTAGAAGATCCCTTGGGCCGCATTGTCAGCACCCAGACCTATACCGCTTCGGTTAATGGTTTTTATCCCATGCAAACCTCTACCGCAGAGGACGCCCCCACCGGCACATGGATAAGCCGGGTAAAGGTTGGCGGGAGTACCTTTACCAAACCGCTTAAGATTGAAATGGTCATGCCAAACCGGCTTAAAATGACCTTAAATACAGGAAAAGAAACTATTCTGGATACGAAGCCAACAACATATAAACTTTCCGCAGCCTGGCTGCATGGCGCTCCGGCTCCGAATCTGGATGCCGATGTCTCGGTGGTATTTGCAGATACGGGAAAGATTTTTTCTACCTATACGGATTACATTTTCAGGGATCCGAGCAGGACTGTTTCTTCCGAACGGCAAATGCTTTTTAAGGGTAAGCTTGATG
>JAIWNU010000115.1 GCA_020216655.1 Treponema sp.
TATGTTTTTCTATGCCCTGTGTGCCAATGTTCCTTTTATTCTCATTCAGCGCTATAACCGGGCCAGGCTGCTTGGCCTGCCGATTCTAGCGCCTGACCCTGAAACGCGTAAGCTTAAGCTTACGCGTTAGGTGTTGATACGGGGCTTGGACTGCTTCGCCGGGCCAGCTTGTCCAACCGTTTTAAGTCCGGTGCGAGGAACCGTTCGCTTACTTCTTTGCGGGAAAGGATAAATAGTTCTTCGAACCAGAGGGCGTCTAAGAGGGCCGCGCGGTTTGCCAGGAATATTTCGGTCGGAATGATGACCTTGCGGGTTTCAACGTATTGCACCGTCCGGGCCGCCAAGGGGTACTGGGGCATACGTTCCTGGGTCGTGTTTGAAATGTTCCCGCCCACGGTAATAGCGAAGCGGTCAGCAGCGGTTTCGATGATGGCTTCTATGGTTTCCCAGATAAAGTGACTGTCAGGCGTAATGTCGGGATCAAAATAGGATGCGCTCAGGTCGGTACGCCCGATCGTAATGGCATCGATGGCCGGATATGCCACGGCAAGAATATCAGATAGGAGCTGGACCGCCTGTTTTGTTTCTATATTGATGGCTAAATGGTGGTCCTTAGCGGGGAACACCGACCCGTAGGCATCGAGAAATTTTTTAATGCCAAAGGGAGACTCCACCATGGGGGCGATGATGCCGTCGACCCCCAGCTCAAGGCAGTCCTTAAGGTCCCGGACTGCCTCAACCCCGCCAATTTTAACAAAGAGCTTTACCCCCGCCTGCAAGGTGAGGCGTCTCAGCCGTACCATGTCCTGGTAGCTCGTACCTTCTGCCTCAAACTCAGCCTTAATGCCCTTAATCTGGTATTCTTCCTTCATTAAAAAAAGCTGATCAAGCAGTTTTTTCTCAATTTCAATCATAGGGGAAAGCCTCCGATACTGTTTTTATTATCGAAGTATTTTGGCAAAGCTAAAATGGATTTGCAAATAAATGGGGCTGCCTGCATTTGCAGGCAGCCCCATTTATTTGTAAGGGTTTTTATTCTTTCTTTTCGGGGTATTTTATCATCAGGTGCAGTTCATCAAGCTGTTTCTGGTCGACTTCGCTGGGGCAGTCATCCATGGGGCTGACGGCAAAGGAGTTTTTCGGGAAGGCGATGACTTCCTTAATGGAGGTTTCCCCTGCCATGAGCATGACGAGCCGGTCAAGACCGGGGGCGATACCGCCATGGGGTGGGGCTCCGTATTTAAAGGCTTCGGTAAGGAAGCCGAATTTCTTTTCCGCGTCCTCAGGATTAAAGCCTACGATCTTGAATACCCGCTTCTGCAGTTCGGGGTCGTGGATACGAATGGACCCGCTGGCCAGCTCGAACCCGTTCAGCACCAGGTCATACAGGTCCCCCTTTACTGAACCGGGATCGGTTTCCATGGTTGCATGGTACTTTTCCTGGGGCCAGGTGAACATGTGATGGGCCGCTTCCCAGTGGTTCTCCTCTTCGTTGAATTCGAACATGGGGAAGTCGATGATCCAGGCAAATTCAAAGCGTTTCGGGTCACAGAGGCCCAGATCTTTCCCCAGTTTGGAGCGAACCGCTCCGAGGGACACATTGGCGATCTTTCGTTTGCTGTCGGCAACCATGAGGATCAGGTCTCCAACCTTGGCTCCAAGGCCGTTGATGATCCGGCCCGCCAGGTCTTCGGGGGCTCCTGAGCCATCGGCGGCGGGGAGGAAGAATTTGCTAGCCCCGCCTTCCAATGTTGCTTTACCATCGGGGCCGGCTACAACCTTCATCCAGGCCATACCCTTGGCCTTGTAAATCTTCGCAGCTGCTTCAAGTTCATCTATCTGTTTCCTGGAATAATCGGCCTTTCCGGGCACTACCAGGGCCTTTACGCCACCGCCGGGGATGGTCACCCCCTTGGCAGCAGCGGCCTGCCGTTCTGCTTCACCGTTTGTCAGGGCATCCTTAAAGGCCTGGAAGGTAGAATCGGCCACATAGGGGGCAAAGTCCTGCATTTCCATGGCAAAGCGCAGGTCCGGCTTGTCGGAGCCGTAGAGTTCCATCGCTTCATCATAGCTTAAGCGGCGGAATTTTTCAGGGAGGGTAACACCCAGGGTTTTCTTAAAGACATACCCGAAGAGGCCTTCGATCATGGTAAGGATATCCTCCCGGCTCACAAAGGACATTTCTATATCAATCTGGGTAAACTCGGGCTGCCGGTCCCCCCGGGCGTCCTCATCCCGGTAACAGCGGGCAATCTGAAAGTATTTATCAAAGCCGGAAACCATGAGGATCTGTTTGTAGAGCTGGGGTGATTGGGGCAGGGCATAAAATTTTCCCGGATAGAGCCGGCTGGGCACCAGGTAGTCCCGGGCTCCCTCGGGGGTGGATTTGATGAAGGTCGGGGTTTCGATTTCATAGAACCCATGGGCCTGCATCCATTCCCGTACTGCGAAGGTTACATCGTTCCGGAGCTTAATACGGCGCTGCATACCGCCGGAGCGGAGGTCTAAATAACGGTACTTGAGACGCAGGTCTTCCTTTGCGTCCGATTCTTCTTCGATCTGAAAGGGGAGCACTTCGCAGCGGCTGAGAATAACCAGGTTCTTAGCCACTACTTCGATTTCACCAGTGGCCATCTCTGGATTCACCATATTGTCAGGCCGGGGCCGGACAACCCCTTCTACAGCGATACAATATTCGTTATGCAGTTCGCTGGTAACCTGCTTGAGTGCTTCCTGGGCATCCGCATCGACTACCACCTGGGTAACACCATAACGATCCCGGAGGTTAATAAAAGAAATGCCGCCATGGTCCCGTTTGCGGTGGACCCATCCGTTTAAAATTACAGTTTTACCCGCATCGGCCTTACGCAGGTCCCCGCAGGTAACGGTTCGTTTCATTGTTTCCATAGAAGGTTACTATATATGGTCCCCGTCCCTGCGCGCAAGGGGTGTTTCTAGTTGTTTTTGAACAGGTTCGCTTCTACCACATGACTCGTGCGGTCCTCGGAATTTTGAGCTAAGACGAGGCACCCTTTTACGAGTCCCCCCTTTGCAACTTCCAAAACCAACTGTTTGCCCACGAGCTGGAAACGGGAGCTCACTAATTGATCACAAGAATCTGTAAAGCGAACTTTGGCTGATGGTTGTAAACTATGCACAGATATGTGATATGGTAGGGCCAGCCAACGGGTAGACCAATTCCTCCCGGATATTTACCCGGGTTTTTAAAGAACACTTCACGACAGTAACCGTAAATATTGTGGTCAGGCCGTCGTGTGATACATCCGAAGGTTCTCGCCATGCTGGTTAAAACCCTTTTCGTATTTACCAAGATGAGGCTGGTAGGAAGGTGGATGAAGAAATCCCTTCCCCGCATGAAATATGGAGATTTTTGTCCTTGGTTTTTAGCGTGGACTCTTTATTGCTGCTGTTTTTTTAGCCCATTTCCTCATTGGTCTCGGCTTCCTGCAGGTACTCCGGGCCATCCTTTCGGCTGGTCGGGCAACCCTCATTGTAAAAGCTCTGGTCAGTGTTTTTGCCGTTTTTCTTGTGGTACTGAATCTCCGGGATGCCCATCTAGCCCGGCAGGGCAGGGTAAACGAATCGGCCCTGCAACTGCCGGCTCCCCTCAAGAGGCTTACCCACCGGGTAATCCGCTCCTTTTCGGTGCTGCCCCTCTTTATGCTGGGAGCCGCCCTCTCGGGGTTCCTCGTTTCCATTATAGAACTGGCCTGTACGGGCCAGGTGTACCTGCCGACCCTGGTGTACCTGAACCAGTCCGCCCTGAGTCATTGGAGTCTTTTGCTGCTGCTCCTGTATAACACAGGCTTTATCCTGCCCCTCTCTCTGGTCTTCGTGTTCTATCTTTTCGGTCTCAAGCATGAAAAACTCCGCTCCTGGTACGGGAGCCGTATTGTACTGGTGCGGTTCTTCACCGCCGCTCTCTTTGCGGTGATGGCGGTGGTGGTATGGGTGTAGCTGTTACTTTTTTTAAGACGCCACTTGACGGTTATCTAAAACCAATGAGATTCTTTGTATAGAATCATAAATGTCAGGAGGTTTATATGACGCATTACAAAAGTTTTATTGGTAAACTCATGCGGGGGGGGGGTACTCCTCAGCATCGGTTTAGTTCTTTCCTGCTCCCTTGGGAATACACCGGCTACTGTTAAGGCTACCCCGGCGATTCAAGATGTGCCGGCTATTATCTCCCAACCAAGTCCAAGCGGCGGTATAGACTCATTTCAGGCAAATGTAAAGGTGTATTCAAAGGTCGATCGTATGCCTGCATCGGCTAAGTTGGTAAGCCAGTACCGTATGGCTACGAAAATAATTGATGGACTTGTGTATACCAGGCTGGATTTCCCCGTGGATCAGGTACATAACATTGCGGCCCGTACGATAGTCAGCAACGGCAATGAGATGATCGTGCTGGATTCTGCTAGTGGAAAAGTTGAGTACCGGTTACCCGTACCAGAACAGACCGCTGATTTAGTTAAAGGCGTCTCTCAAAAAACAACGAGTCTTTTTCAGAAAATAGATGTTCCCCTTTTACGAAAAACTTTTTCTGACCTTCAATGGGATATGGAGAGTAATGAACAAAAAACTCATTGGGTTATTCACTACCCAATAGATATGCTTGCCCGTTACAATACCAATCCTGGCCAAAAGTTGCAGTCCTTTAAGCTATATCTGGATGAAGCAAATGGGACCGTTGCTGGTTATGAGCAGATAATGGTAGAAGAGGATGGAACGATAATTACCACAAAAAATACCACCTTGTACACCGAAAAAGATGGGGTCCCTATTCCTATAGGCACAGTCCAGGATACTCATTATGACAAACCCTATACCATCGATACAAGCGATTCTTCTGTTCCCCCTTACAACGAAGAGACCGCCCCTGAAATAAGTGCCGCGGAAGCCCAACAGCTCATAGAATCTGGCCAAGCCATAGAACTTAATACGATGAGCGGGGATCCTTCGAATCCGGATTATACCGAACAAACGATTGCGGTATACGACAGTATAGAACTAAATACTGCTGCGGATATTTTATTTAAGGTCTTTTAAAAGGGGGAACATGATGAAACAGAGAATTATTGCCTGTATAGTGCTCCTTGTATTTTCTAGCAGCCTTTTTGCCGATACCACGACATCTCTATACGGGATATTTTTTCCGGGTATTAAAACTAATTATTCCGTGCCAGGCGAATCTACCAGTAAAAACACCGCATCGGTAGCTATGGAACAGCAATTAAAGGATGCCTATACCCTCTTCGGCAATTATCAACAACAGGTGGTAATTGGTCACAGTCAGGGTGGTTTTCGTGCTTTGGGCTATGCGAACTACCTAAAGGAAAAAGGAGAGGCGGATAAACTTAAGGCTGTAATATCCATCGGAGCTCCTGCCCGAGGCTTTACGCCCCTTATAAAGGGGAAGGATGATCTATCGAGGAGAATTGATGACAAGGTAAAAGCAACCATAAACGGTATTAATAGCTGTTTTAGTGTATTTGGTGTAGTAAATGCAGTGAGTGCATGGCCATTTTTAGGAGCTTTGAATACGACACTACAGGGCCTGTATCAATTTGTTTTTCCATTTTTTTTAAATGGTTTTAAATATAATGATTGGGCGTCTCCAAGCTCCGTTAAAATGATGATGAACGTACTTGGCGATGTGGTAAGCAATGATGTTATGAGAGATTTTACACCTGGTAGCGATTATATACGTAACAGGATTGCTCCAACTTATATTCCAGCGCAAGGGCATTATGTTAAGATAAAAGTTGGAAAAATATTATGGTTCGATATCTACAAAACAATTTGGGTGATGGATAAGCCGGCTCAAATGGAGTATAAAATGCCACCCAATTTAAATGTTGGTTTTGTTGTTGGTGAAGGAAATGTAAAGGATATGGTACTTGAATCAATAAAAAATAATGAATCTATGTATAATTTGGTAAATGCTTTTTTTTCGGGTATGCCACCATTAATGGCAATATCTGCAGAACTGAACATAGTATTAGCAGCAGTAGCTTTAAGTTCTGCATTGGCTTGTCCAATTAATTGGGGGGCCTGGGCTGCTGTAGGTTATTATTCAGTACAAACATCATATGCATTAAATGCATTATTTATTTGGGCGGATTTTAATAATGTATTCAATCGTGATATCCTTCTTACCAACAGCTCCGATGGCTTTATCCCATATGCTGCCCAGAAATGGGACCCCGTAACAGAACTGGGCTGCAAAAGTATATCAGATAAGGGCAGTTACGTGGTCTACGACGTGAACCATTACACCGAACTTGAGGACGACCGCATCTGGGGTATCGGGGGTGATGACTACAATCCAAAAGAAAATGGGAAAGTGCATGAGTGGACATACGAGACAACTAAACAATGGTTTGGTTCGAATTATTTAATGATGATGAACCACTAAAAGACTAGTAGCCCCCTGCAGGCTAGCCCCTCAGGTGGGCTACTAAAAAGTATAAGGACGAATGATGAACACTAAAAACGATATGCGATGGCTAGTTATAGGTTCACTGCTTCTTATCAGCAGCTGTGGCTGTCACTTCCCCATTACGAGTCACAGCAATGGAGAGGACGTTTCAACGATAATGACCGATGTGGTGCTGCAGCAGAAGGGGGTATATCATGGACCAATCTTTAATTTGCAGCAAGAAGATTCCTACGTATATTTAAGAGGGAATAGTATTGTTAAATACGATCTTTCTCAACATAGTATAAAGTGGGAGCGAAAGGAAACAGAACTATTTGAACAAAATCACAATGCTGATTATGGAGTTTCAGACATTATACTTGCTGAAGAAATATATGCACCTATAAGAACATATGATGACAATATGTATTTCAAATCCCCCTACCTAGTTGCAATAGATAAAGAGACCGGAGGTGTAATAAAAAGGATTCGCATATTAGACCAGAAATATATTTATAGTTATAGATGGGTAAAGTATAACAGTAAACTCTTCTTTGGCTATCGCGGTCAGAGTTATACCGATCGTGATGGCTTTGGGTACATCGACCTGAATGAGCTTAAAACAGATACAGAATCGACGGAGGAGAATGCCTACACTGCAGCGGTACATACGATTATGGAGATACCTCAAAATTGTGCTGCCCTTTATGGCGTTAGTGCCCTTCCGGGGGACAGTTATGGCTATGCTGTCTGGTATCCCTGCAAGGACACCATTGCAAGCGGAGATGAAGGCCTGCCCCAGCATGGCATAATGGCGATTAACCTGCAGACCGGTGGGATTGAGTGGAAGGATGAAAGCTACCAGGCAGGTTTAGGAGCAGATATACAATCTATTACTGATAAATATGTGTTTGCCTTTGAACGGAACAAAGTCATAGATAAACGGGGTGTTGCAATTTATAAAAAAGAAACAGGAGAGAGGTTAAAGAGTCTATGGAATGTATGGAGCGCCAATAAAGACTTTATTTGGGATAAAGAGAATCAAAGAATATACTTAACAACAGGTACCGCTATAGAAGAATTTCCTGAGGTTGCGGCTATCTACTGTTTGAATGCTGAGACTGGGGACATCATCTGGAGCCGTTACCGGGATTGGAGTGAACCCCAGATAGGGATGCAGCCTCAGGTGCACCAGGGGATTCTGTATGTGCCGACAGCCCGGTATCTCGAACTCTACGATGCTTCCAATGGGAAACCGCTGGGGCGGGATGCGAGAGTCTGGGGTGATGGGGAGAACTTTGGGGACTCAGCGGTGTGGAACAACTGCATATTCTTTCATGACGGCAGAGACACCCTTTTTGGCGTTGCCATGAACTGGAAGGTTGTAAACGGCCAACTGGTAAAAGGAGAATAGGATTAAGGTCTATGAAAAAAGTTATTATAATGCTCCTCACCTTTATGATGTTTTCATGTACCATGGAGGTAAAAACAATTTTAGTGCGGGCTATTTTTGAACATTCCTATGGCAGTCCGCTGGGAATTCAGGTTTTCGTGGAAAGTACAGAGGGATATTCCCTTGATGCCGCACGGGTTATTGTAAAGACTCCCTCTGGAATGACCCAATTACTACGATATAATGGAACCCGCGCCTATTATGAGGGAACCATACAAAGTCCGGAAGGTGGTGTATATACAATATTCGCAGAAAGCAAGGCTATTCAGAATGGGATGCAACTTTCGGTTCCCTGTAATATTATTGCTGGAACTCCTGATATTTTTGATATTCAAGATAGTGGTGGAAAATCTTCCTTAAAGGGAGAAAAACTAAATCATTCAAAAGATATCAG
The DNA here is from genome assembly GCA_020216655.1 of Treponema sp. GTDB lineage: Bacteria > Spirochaetota > Spirochaetia > Treponematales > Breznakiellaceae > Gracilinema. Next base: position 8,293 of record JAIWNU010000115.1, read on the forward strand.
TATTAGCTGGAATACAATACAGAACACTACAACATACATTGTTAGGGTGTATCAAAATGCAGCTCTTGTATTTGTGAAGGTCCTTAAAGATCAAGCAGTATTAATTCCGGCGGATACCCTGAATGCCGGTACTTACTATGTTAGTGTAGAAGCCCAGAGCATCGCAGGCGATCCTTTGTTGGGAGATAAACCCTATTACACGCTTTCTAGTGGCACAGGGAGTAGTTTTGTATGTACCCTAGAATAAGTATTATCATAGGGAGTTTGTTTTTAATAGTTTCCTGTAGCCATCCTGTAATGGAACTTACCGAAACGGTACATATTCTTTTTCCCTCTGCACAGGCTTCTTATGAAGAAGGTAGTCCGGTTTCCCTTGTGGCTGATACAAATGTCCAATGGTATAGTACGATCGATGGCTATCTGGGTGAAGGTAAAACCCTGTTGGTGTATCTTACAAGGGGATACCATACTATACGAGCTCAGAAGGGTGCAGCCATAGGTGAAATCCCTCTTACTATTACGCCGATACGCTTTATTCCTAATTCCTGGCGAACCGTATTGCTCCGTCAGGGCCAGCAAAATCTTGCTCTGCCATTGGGTACCTATATACCATTCCTCTGTGGAAACACTGCAGAAATGGCGGTAACCATAACATTAGCGCCAAACGCAAAGATGATACGGGTTGACACTAATAGAGATAGCTCAGAACCCTTCCGTGATATTGCAATGGCTCTTCCCCCTGGAATAACAGCAATACAAAAGCGATTATTATCCCGCTCCAATTCATCGGTTTTATCCAAAAATACCATCTCCCCAATTGAACCAGGGACAATAAGAGCCTTCCATGTGGCAGATCCTTCTAAAGGAACAAACGCTCCTGGTTGGGAAATAACAGCCCGCTGTGCATTTTCTTCGGACCAGTTTGTACTTTGGGTTGATACATCGGATGCTCTTTCAGATGAGGACCTCCATACCTTCTTTACAAAAATAACGACCCATGTCTTACCAAGGGTTCAAAAGATAATTGGAGTCCATCTAGATCCTGATGGCGATGGGGTGTTTAACATTGTAATGACAGGAAAATTAAATCAACAACGGCTTGCTATTGGGTTCTTTAATCCCTGTGACTTTTTCCCCTACAATAACAACGAACAAGATGTCGCATACAATCCTACCTCTAATGAGTTAGATAGTATATACTGCGGCATTATCGATGAACAGGACTCGGCCTTTAGAATACCATCGTTACTAGCTACAATTGCCCATGAATATCAGCATTTGTGCCGGTTTAGCCGGAAAACTTATAGCAGATTATTGCAGGGATGGGATAATCCCCCGATAGAAGACACTTCATTTGATGAAGCCGCCTCCCATCTTATGGAGAACCTTGTCGGATATGGGATAAGTGGTGGAAACATTCTCTTTGTTCAAAAGTATTTACAAAATCCTGATCGGATTTCTCTTACTGCACGGGACAGGGATGGCAGCACCGATAGTGCCGGAAAACGGGGTATGGGAGCTCTCTTTTTGTTTTATTGTTTAGAACAGCAAGGTGGTTTCCATATATCTGGTGATGAGATCTATGATGATGGCGGGTTTGTTTTTTTTAAAAATAGTATCGATTATGCCGGTACCGGTTGGAATTATATCCAGCAACGTTTTAATATGGATCTCGCATCCATCCTCTTTATGTTTGGAAAGAGCATTGTTTCTTATCCTTTTAGTAATAAATCAATTTCTATTGTCTTGGACCCAGAAACAGGGGAGCCGATAACACTTAACCCATATTTAGGAACCATAGCTGCTTCAGAACCGAATATCCCTACCTATACCCTTAATGGACCAGCTAAGATTGAACTATCTGGTCCATTTACTGTGTTGGTAAATTCTGTTGTATTTCTTAAGGATTGGCAACTTACAACCCAGAATCATATTACCTTGTCCCAGAATAGCAAGAATTGCACTGGTATACTTGGATTATTTATGGTGAATAATTAACTCTGGGATGAGACAACAATATTGGGTTCCCTCTAGTAACCATCAATTAAGCCAGTTGAAAAGAGAATAGAGAGGCCCCCCAAAGTCGCTACCTGAAGCAAACGAGATCAGGTACCCTTTATAATAAATAATACCAAGCGGAGGATTAACCATGCTTATTATGAACGCTATCGTAACAGGAAAGACCCTGTCCAGTATAGAGTCATGCTTGTAGAGTATGAAATTTAAACAGACATGAATCCAACGGATATAGCCGGTATGAGGATCGGCGGTATGAACCACAGACAGATGCAGGGGGGCATTTGAACGGATTCATCTTCCCAACCAGACTACTGTTTATTACCTATGCCCGATAAAAGATTTTACAGTCGGCATTTCTAGCCCTTGGGGCTCCTAACATTATCCCATGCCCTCGGAGGCTTAAAAGATAAGCCGCCCTTAAGCACCCCTTAATTTTTTTTGAGCAACGTATACAACCTTTTCAGAAAGGGCTTCCGTATTTGCTCTTGTCATCCTAGTCCACCTTGTCAACCTGCCTGTTACGAATAAAAGCGGAACTTGCTTAATTGGCTGCCTAATCCTTGGGATGGCTCCCATCCCCTGCTCTATTCAATAAATATTTTGCTAAAACTTGACATATTCTTGACATGTGGGAATAGTATAGTTAGTCAGAGTTACATACATCATGTTGAATAAATTGTTGGTCCTTATAATTGGAGCAAGCGGTTTTGCGTTATTCCTTTTTTCTGCTGGTTTGTTGCTGCTGCCTCGTAAAAGAGCTGTTACGTATGTAAGTTTTGCCTTTTTTTTATATCTTGCTCTAGTATTTATTCTCTCTTCTGCGGTACATTCTAATTTTATCAATACTCCCGATTATATAGATCCTCCGATAATAACATGGGGTGGAACGCTTCTCTTTCTTTAACTTATCTTTTTAACCGAAAACGGTGATTTCTCTATTCGGAGAATTCTATACTTATTCATTCCACCCCTCTTACTTACCATGAGTTCATTAAGTACCTGCCTTCTCAAAGAACAGGTTCAGCAATCATTTTTTTTACTTCATATCAATCTATCAATTTTATGGGTCATTTTCTGCTGTTCACTGTTTATATTATACGCTATACGACACAAGACAAGGCTCAATCGAATTCGCTCCAAGAACACTGATTTTTACATTTTTATTGCCTTGAGTGTGCTAGTGTGGAGTATATACTTTATCACAACGAACATTAAAGTAAATTATAATGTGGTTTCTGCTGCCGCAACCATTTTAATTCTGATGTTATATTTTTATCACCTGCGTCACCCAGAAATTTTGCTCATAGCAGATCAGGAAATTTACAAAACACCTAAACACGGAAGATCTAAAATTACCCATTTGGATAAAAACAAAACCATACATCACTTGCAGAATATTATGGAAGAAGAACAACCATATCTCCAGGAAGATCTTTCACTCCCCGACTTGGCAGATATGGCAGGTTTGAGTACCCATCAACTTTCGGAAATACTCAACCACGAGCTCGGTATAACTTTTAAGACCTTTATCAACCGGTATCGAGTACGGGATGCCAAAATATATCTTGATAAAAAAAACGGAAGCCTCAATCCTCAGCATTGCTCTCGAATGTGGCTTCCGTTCAAAATCAGCCTTTAATAAGCGGTTCTATGAAGAAACTGGAATGACCCCCACTGAATTTCGCCACAGAACACAGGATAGTCTCCTATGAGGGGAACATGAATCTAGTAGCTCATTCCACCCAATAATTCACAACCCAATAGGTCTGAAGCGAATTGGGATCTTTATAGGGATAGACAAAAAAGCCCGACGAGTAGCTGTATTGAGAATTCATAAAATAGGCAGTGGGAAGGTACCCAACAGTTCCTCCAAAGGAAGTTCCATCGGTAGTACTTGTTGTGTATTGATACCCTACATTAAATCCTGCTTCTATAGATGCTACAAAACCACCAGCACCTGCTCCTACTGAAAAGCGTCGTTCTTGATCTATAGAAAAGCTTTTTTCCTGTCCCGACTCAACTTCTATTTCAAGTGCTGTTCCGTTGTTAGCTACTGAACCCGCCTGACCAGCTGGTTGAGCTGCAATAAAATAGTCGCCGTAGGTTGCGAGAAGACTGTTTTTATCGGCTGCGGTCGGGTATGTTTTAACCTGTCCCAGCGTGTGAGGTAAAGTTGTAGAACCAATATCCGCTAAGTCTCCGTTATGAGCATTAAAGAATTCCCGGGTAACCGTATAGGTGCTATAATCCCTTGGAATATTAATACGTAGCATTTTTCCCACCTCTTATGGATCTGGGGATGTTAGTACCTTATAAAAATAAGTGTCTATTGGAACGGCGGTAAAAATCACCCTGTCTTCTCCCCCGTTACAGGTATAGGTGATACTTTTTATTATGGAATGGGAAATAGTCCATTCCCAGTTCATAGAATTTTCGAAAGATGCGGAGACTTTAAACGTTGCTATATTAAACCCGAAAATTGAAGCCCCTCCATCATATTCTAGTGATGCCCCAATACTAAAGCCTACTTTAGTGGTATCCGATCCTGACTGGGCTGTTTTTTTACCAAAGGTGGTTACCTAGTTATTATACACATACGAAGAATCGGCGGCGGCGATATCCGCATAGTAGGGCGGAGATGCTAGTACTGCGATAACGATGGGATCGGAGAACTGAAGTTCGTGCCCTGCATACTGAACCCTGGGGGAATTATCAAAGCTATGGCCAATGGCTATACAGGATTCAAAGACAGAATGTTTATATGAGGCAGCTGTATCATTTGAAGGACCAGCAAGAGTGTTACAATAGACTTTTTTTTGTTGCAGATTGCTCAAGTTTCCTCCTGTAGGCACCCCAACTGCAACAATTCGGGAAAAAATAGTACCACTCGTGGTACCATCACTGTTGACAGATCCATATAAAACTAGATCTTCTTTCCCATCCGCATCGACATCACCTGCACCACCATTCACAATATGGTCCATTTCTGGAATAAGGGTGTTACCAATATTAAATTTTGTACATGCGGAAGGATCAAGTACCTTGCTGCACACAATGGGACTCAGAAACAATTCATCATCCCCATTGCCATCAATATCCACCGCCACAGGCAAAACGGTGATGTTCGTCATCCGGTCAGGAAAATCGGTAGCATTTGTAATAGTATGTTTTAGGATCAAACTACCGTGGAGAAATTGATAGGTCTGGGCATTCCACCCTATAGGGCCTGAAACATTCACTACCAGATCATCTAGATTATCCCCATTAAAATCACCGAACGCAGCCTGGCTCACCACATCAGCCCAAGAAAACCCACTCCAACCACTGGTGACAAATTCGGGATTGCTAAGCGGTATGGAAAAGGAGCTATCATAGAGCGCAAAACCCTGCTCTTGCACGCAGATCGCGAACTCATCTTTGCCATCCCCATCAATATCACCGCCAGTAAAGGAACTAATCGGATTACTGTAGGTCTTAGATTCGATTATAGTGCAGGAAGCGCCGTCGGGAGAAATTTTTAAAACCAGCGCTTGCTTATAATTCACCATAAGGATTTCCTGCTTTCCATCTCCATCTACATCGGCGGAACTTAATTGAAAATAGGGATATCGGGTGTTTCGAGGAACTGATCCGATGAAAAAGGCAGTCCTTTCATATTGCTCATCAAGCTTATCAGACGCTGTTATACCGTTTACCGTCTTGGGGGTGGAAAAAGACACCGTAGATCCTGCCGTAAGGTGCCCCACCGTTAAAGACAGCCCATTACCTCCATTGGTGGGGGTAAAGAGGATAACCCATTCAGTGATTCCGTCTCCATCCAGGTCTGTAGATACGATTTTCTTAGAACAGCTATTAGCCCAGCTCGTTATACCCGTTCCGGAAAAAGGTACCGCAGTAGAGTAATCTGGACCATTTCCCCATAAGGTGCTATAAGCCCCATTATAATTGATACCAACCTGCAAGACCTGGGCTGTAGGGTTAAACACCGCATATGTTGTTTTAAGTGGCTGCCAGGAATCGGGGTTGTTGATCAGTACCGTTTCACCGGTTGTACTGGTAGTAGTCAGAACCGGTGGATTGGTAACCTCATTGACATTAAGTAACTTGAGAATTTCGATAGCTTTCGCCGAACTAGAAGAATTGTTATTACTATTGTCTGTGCTGCCCCAAAATGGTACACAGCCCAACCCAGCAAAGAGCCATCCTATGCAAAGAATACCAATCCCTGCCTTATGAAGTAACCTAAAGCAGTATGTATTTTGGGATTTCCCTAAATCTTTCAAGATAATCATATATCTTCCCACCATATACAAGCTAAGCGTAGCAATGAGGGGTAAAATTGTCGTCCTAGTTTATAATCGGGGACCAAAAAATTGCCGGTTCCTAGGGATTTGAATTTGCCTTTGTAACAAGTATCGATGCTGAAGTGAACAACAAATTTAATCTCTGTTCACTCAAATAAACCGATTTTCTTGCAAATTGAAAATAATAGTGTACAATAAAGGGGTGTTCCTAATAAAAGGGATTGATGGAGGAGGTTTTATGAAAAAGCGAATTGGACTACTGCTTATCGCGTTTGCAGTATCAGCATCAGTGGCCTTTGCACAGAACAGCCTTTCGGCCTATACCACCCTGGAGGAACCCTTAGCAAAGGCCTTGTTTGAACAGTTTACCAAAGAGACAGGGATTACCATTAACTTTGTACGGCTTTCAGGCGGTGAGGCGGTTGCCCGTATGGAAGCGGAGGCTGCAAACCCGCAAGCTTCTATCTGGGTCGGCGGTGTTGGTCTTGATCATATCACCGCGAAGTCCAAGGGACTCACCACTCCCTATAAGTCCCGGTTTGCTGCAAATACTCCTGCCCAATTTAAGGATCCGCAGGATTACTGGATCGGACTCTATGTAGGTCCCCTCACGTTTGTGGTCAACCTGGACAAGGCAAAAGAACAGGGCCTGCCTTCACCAAAAAGTTGGGCTGATCTGCTTAAACCAATTTATAAGGGCAAGATCCGGATGGCCAATCCCAACACATCGGGAACCGCATATAATGTACTGACCACCATTCGGTATGTGTTTAATGGGGATGAAAACAAAGCCTTTGATTATCTTAAAAAACTGGATGCGAACATTGACCAGTATACCAAATCGGGGTCCGCTCCCGGCAAGAGTGTTGCCATCGGTGAAATACCGATAGCAATTGGTTATGCCCATGACCAGGTAAAACTCAAGGTAGAAGGCGCTAATGTGGCTATTATCCCTCCTGCCGAAGGAACGGGTTACGAACTGGCTTCCATGTCCCTAATTAAGGGCGGCAAGGATGCGGTCAATGCTAAGAAGCTCTATGACTGGATACTTTCTTCCAAGGATGCCCAGAAAATCTTTACCAAATGGTATGTGGTTCTTGTCGCCAAGGGGGCTGAGAAGCATCCTATGGCCCTTTCTATTGATGAAATTAAAACCGTTAACCAGGATATGGCCTGGGATGGTGATAAGGCGAACAAAGACAGGCTTCTTAAACGCTGGAATGATGAAATCGGTGTGAACCGCTAAAACTAGTTCGCAGTAAAATGGGGACTGTTCAGCTCCTTCTGCAGCGGATCTGGACTTGTCCCCATATCCTTTATGGAGCCCCAGTATGATACCCCCCAAAAAATGGATTAAATTGCTCGGAGTAAGTCTCCTTTTTGCAGTGATTGATTTCTGGATATATTCTTCCTTAATTGGATCCTTCCGGTCCCTGACCGAAAAAGCCCAGTTCAAGGAGATTACCCTTTTTGCTAAAACTGCTCCTCAGGATGCCAACCTTTTTGATACATGGATCATGGAATTATCCCAGACCATTGAAGGCAGCAAAGGTCTTTATGTGCAGATGTCGCCAGAGACAGGGGCCTTTATTAATCCTACCGGCGATAAAATGGCCCTTTCGTTATGGGAACAGTTTAAGGATACGGCGGATTTTAAAAAAGGACTTGAAAGTGTATATTACCTCGAACCCTATGCGGGCAAACAGTCCGTATCAGATAGAAACGAACACTCCGGTCCGCTCAAGGTGTTTTTTGCCCCCGTGCCGGACGAAAATGGTGCTGATTTGCGGGGCGCACTAGTGGTGTTTACCATTCCTGGATCTGCTGCGGAATTTGAAAATCTATTGCGCAATCTTTGTCTCTTGGCCCTGCTGCTTTTTATCATCATTTATAGTGTGGTTCTCTTTGCGCGGGACCCCTTAACAGGCTATGGAATACTCATTCTTTTTGGCATAGCCCTTGCGTTTATTGCATACCCATTGCTGGAAGCGGTAAGGCTTACCTTTGTAAAGGACGGCATTTTTACCTGGGAGATTTGGAAATCTACCCTATCTGCACGTTATCTGGTGTCCCTTTGGGGCTCCATGCGCCTCGGCATTATAACCGCCAGTATATCAACAATCATCGGATTCTTGTTTGCCTTTGTAACCGAACGGACCAGTATCCGGGGCAAACGGCTTATCAGCACTCTTGCAACCATGCCGGTTATTTCCCCTCCCTTTTCTTTAACCTTGTCTATTATTCTCCTTTTTGGAAATAACGGTCTTATTACCAAGCAGCTGCTGGGCCTGCAGAACTTTAGCATCTATGGTCTTGGTGGACTGGTCTTGGTTCAGACCATCGGAATGTTCCCCATCGCGTTTTTAACCCTCTCCAGCGTTCTTAAATCCATCGATTCAACCGTGGAAGATGCTGCCATGGATTTGAACGCAGGCCGTTTCCATACCTTTTGGACTATTACCCTGCCCCTTGCCATGCCCGGTATACTTTCCGCATGGCTCTTGGTTTTTACCAACTCGCTGGCGGATTTCGCGAATCCCCTGCTTTTAGCTGGCTCCTACAAGGTTCTTTCGGTAGAAGCCTATATCGAAGTAACGGGCCGCAACAACTTAGGCGGAGGGGCTGCCTTGTCGCTGCTGCTGCTGCTTCCGACCCTGACTGCCTTCTTTACCCAGCGGTATTGGGTAAACCGCAAGAGCTTTGTTACCGTGACAGGCAAACCTTCAGTCAGGCTTACTGAGCTGGCGTCCAAGCCGGTACGGATCGCGCTTACCGCCTTTGTGGTTATCAGCCTCGGTTTTATCGTTGCCCTTTATGGAACGATTGTAGCCGGCTGTTTCGTAAAGAACTGGGGTATCGATTATACCTTTACCACCGCAAACATCGGGGAAGCCCTGTCTCGGGGCTGGCAGGCTATTCGGGACACGGTAACCCTGGCAACAATTGCGACCCCTCTGGCGGGGATCATCGCAATGGCAGCAGCCCTTATTCTTGTCCGGCGCAGTTTTATAGGAAAACGCCTTTTGGAAGTCCTGCTTATGACTCCCTTTGCCGTCCCCGGAACACTCGTGGGTATCGCCTATATTCTCGCCTTTAACAAGCCCCCGCTGCTTCTGGTTGGAACCGCTGCTATTATTGTTATCAACTATATTATCCGTGAACTACCGGTAGGTATGGAAACGGGAATCGCGAGCCTTAGGCAGATCGATCCCTCTATCGAAGAAGCTGCCCAGGATCTTGGGGCCGATATGCCTACGGTGTTCAAATCCATCGTACTTCCCCTTATCCGGCCGGCCTTTTTGTCCAGCATGTCCTATACCTTTGTCCGTTCCATGACCGCGGTCAGCGCGGTCATTTTCCTCATTTCTGCCCGCTGGTACCATTTAACGGTGCAGATTTACAATTTCTCTGAAAATCTGCGTTTTGGGCTGGCCAGCGTGCTGGCCACTACGCTGATCCTGATTGTATTAGCCGCCTTTGGCATTATGCGGCTTCTGGTGCGTGACCAGGGGCTTACCGAAAAAACAGTGTCTCAGTAGGAGTTGTGTATGACAGCAAAACAGAGCGTATCCGTTACCCTCCAGGGAGTTACCAAACGGTTTAAGAATACAAAAGGCAGGCCCGATGTCGTCGCGGTCCATGAGTCGAATTTTGTTGTTGCCCCGGGCGAACTTGTCACCTTGCTTGGCCCTTCAGGCTGTGGCAAGACTACAACCCTGAGAATGATTGCCGGTTTTGAGCTTCCTTCTTCCGGAAAAATCCTTATTGGCAACGAAGATGTTACCATGCTCCCCCCCAATGCCCGGGATACGGCCACGGTGTTCCAAAGTTACGGCCTTTTTCCCCACATGACGGTGGCGGAAAATGTTGCCTATGGCTTACGCTTGCGGAAACTGGATAAACAGGAAATTGAACGCAAAGTGAAAGAAACCCTGGCCCTTGTCGGTCTGGAGCATCTGTCGGATCGCGCTCCGGGGCGGCTGTCAGGCGGCCAGCAGCAGCGGGTAGCCCTGGCCCGGAGCCTCATTGTAGAGCCCTCGGTACTGCTCCTGGATGAGCCCCTCTCCAATCTGGATGCCCTGCTTCGGGAACAGATGCGGATAGAAATCCGGCGGATCCAAAAAAGCCTCGGAATAACCGCAGTGTATGTAACCCATGACCGTATAGAAGCGATGAGCCTTTCCGACCGGGTTATCGTGATGAAAGATGGTGAAATTCAACAGATTGGGACTCCCCAGGAAATTTACGAGGACCCGGTATCCTCCTTTGTCGCTGGTTTTGTCGGCAAGGTAGTCCTGTTTCCTGTGGAAGTCCTCGGCGGAAATGGCGCAACCTGGACATGCAGGCTTGGTACCCGGCAGCTCACCGTGAGCCGAAGTGCGGCGAACATCACGGCCAATTCTAAGGCCCTCGTGATGGCCCGGCCCGAGTCTCTGAGGCTCACAGAGCCTGGCTCAGGCCTTGTGGATGGGCGGGTTAAAATGAACGTCTATCTGGGACACAGCATCGAATCCTTTATCGAAACACCCTTTGGGGAAATGCTGGTTCAGATTGATGATCCGGCGTCCAAAAAAGTATATGCCGAAGGGAGTTCCGTAGCCATCACCGCAGATGAAGGCTGGCTGCGGCTCCTGCCTGCCGCGCCTGGTGATAATCAGTAAGACCGTGATCCACAAGGG
>JAIWNU010000116.1 GCA_020216655.1 Treponema sp.
GTCTTCTATTATCCCCTGGGAAAAAACCTTATTCAGGCTGCTGAATATGGTGCTGGTATCTATCATAAGGCGCTGGTAAGATTCTGCTGAGCTATAGAGAAACGCAAATAAGGCCATAATAAAAACAAAGGCCCCAACGGCGATAATAAGCTGTACACGGAAATATGATCCGATTGATTTCATGTGTTTTACCCATTAACCACTATAATGCATCATGTTGATAGATGTAAATGCAAGTCGTCTCAAGCTATGGTCTTGAAAAACCATATTGTTTTACCATAATAGATATTACCACAGTGGAGGTGTTGCATGAGTCTTTCGATACGGAGCCGTCTCTTTATTCTTTTCTTGGTTCCTCTGGGTTTTTTCTTAGTTCGAGAGGTCATAGATTTTCAGAAAAACTATGCAGATTACCAGTTATACAAAAGTCAGCAAAAGAATATCCGGATTATGGGTGTAACGGGGGACCTCGTTACGGCTCTGCAGAGGGAACGGGGGCTCTCCAGTATCTATGCAAGCTCCGGAAAAGAACTGGATAAAATAACCGCCGAAAGATCTGCGGTTGACGCGGAGCTTGATCGCTGGAGCAAAGAAGTTGCCCAGGCGGCTTATGCAAAACAGCAGAAAGACCAGGTCCCGGAAAAAATCCGCGCAGCACGGAACATGGTGGACGGGAAAACCTTTACTTCTTTTTATGATGTTTTTGATGCCTATTCTGCGGTAATATCGGATTTACTGGCGATTTCCAACAAGGCGGTGAACCAGCCTACCATCGGCGGAATCGGCAAGGTGATGTTCTCCGCAGGGATTCTCATGCAAGCCCAAGAGTCATTAGCCATGACGAGAGGTTTACTGGGCAGTATACTCGCAGGCCAGCACCGGATCGGTGATAAAAAACGCTTGCTAGATTTAATTGAAGCCTTTGAGGGCTTAGAAATAAATCTGAAAAGCCCTGTAATTATCTATTCGGATGAGACTAAAAAAGCGGTGAGTGCCATTCTTTCTAGCGAAGCTTACAGTGTCATAGAATCGAGCCTCTTCGATGTTTTTGTAAAAAACATGTCCGGCAATTGGGGGACTGGTTATACCACAGACTATGAAGAACTATGGACCAAAGGCACGGGACTCGTGACCGACCTGAATGGAGTAGTAAGAGGAGAGCTTTCGAAAATAATTGACCGTTCTATCCAGATTGACAGCAAATACGCATCCCAATTTTTATTTACGATTGTTTTAGTAATTATTATGGTAATAGGCATCGTCAGTACCGGTTTTGTCTTTGCCCGGTCTATACGGAGCCCTGTTGTACAGGTTATGCATACCTTTGACTCGATTGCCCAGGGACAGGGAGATCTCTCTCAGGAAATTGCCGTGAGGGATAATTCTGAGCTTGGTAAAATGGCCCTGTATTTTAATAGTTTTACAACCCAGCTCAGCAGGATTATTCGCACTATTCGGGACGAGACCGCACGGCTTAAGAGCCTGGGTGAAAACCTCTCACAGGAAATGGAACAAAGCGCCGCTGCCACTGAAGAAATAAGCGCCACCCTTAAAAGCATTCATCAAAATGTGCTGCACCAATCCGCCAGCGTTACCGAAAGCGCTGCTACCATCGAGCAGTTCCTGTCCAATATTTCGGAACTCAAAGGCCAGATAGAAACCCAGTCGGCGGCAGTAACCGAGTCCTCCGCCTCCATTCGGCAGATGTTGGAATCGATCCGGCGGATGCAGGAATCCCTGGAAGCGGGTAACGAAAAAATTGCCGATTTGGTAAGGGCCAGTGAGGTTGGGAAGAGTACCCTGGAGCCCCTGATTGCCCAGATCGGCGAAATTACCGAACAGTCCCGGGCATTGCAGGAGGCAAATAGCCTCATATCCGGTATTGCAGCCCGCACAAACCTTCTGGCCATGAATGCTGCTATAGAAGCAGCCCATGCGGGTGAACATGGACGGGGCTTTGCGGTGGTAGCGGATGAAATCCGGAAACTCGCCGAAAATGCAGCCAGCCATTCCAAGAGCATCGCCACGAACCTTAAAGCGATACAGCAGGTAATTAACAATGTGGTAGAAAGCTCGCAAAAAGTGAGCGAAAGTTTTACCTCTATCAATACGGGCATACAGGAAGTCAATTCGAGCCGTGAGCAGATGCGCCAAGCCATGCTGGAACAGCAGTCGGCGTCCAAAGAGGTTTCTATCGCCTTGGATGAAATTACCACTATTACCAGCAAGGTCGAGGATTTCGCCGGTGAAACCGAGAGCGGCAGCAAGCAAATAAAAGGCGAGATGTCCAACCTGCTCCAGGTTACCGAGGAAATCCGAAATGCGGTTGCGGAGGCATCCAAGGCGCTGGACGAAATAACCGAAACTACCCTCCATGTACACGAGCTTAGCGAAGAAAACCGGAAGTCGATTGAGCACATCTATGAGGGAATAGCAGCATTTAAACTTAAAGAAGAAGCCTAATTGTTTCACGGGGCTTTTGAAATGGTAGTTCAAAAGCCCTGTTTTATAAAAATACATCATTATTATTGATGAATATAAGCGATATGTATTGACCTTACTCTGTAAATAGAGTAGCTTAGTACAAGAGTGAGAGAAACTCATAACGTTACTGCTACATTTTCTACTGTTACGCTCCTTTCGAAGTTTTTGATGCCTGCCTTTCCCTGGCCGATATTCAAGAAAACCGACTCGGAAATTAAAGTTATCGTGAAAAGTGCTGTCCGTTCAGTCCGTCTCTTCGCTCTGCCCCGGATTTCTGTGGTCTAATCTTGCAGAAACTAACTGGGAAAAGCGCTTATCCTGTATAGGCGGATTTTACAAGACCCGAACAATCGGGCAAAGGCAGGCCATATATGGCTAAAAAACTTTATGTTGGCAATCTTTCCTACAACACCTTCGAAGACAGTCTTCGCAATCTTTTTTCTTCCTACGGAAACGTAGAATCGGTAAAAATCATTACCGACCGGGATACGGGCTATTCTAAAGGTTTTGGTTTTGTTGAAATGAGCACCGATGCGGAAGCCCAGGCTGCCATTTCTGCGACCAACGGTGTCGAATTCGACGGCCGCCGTCTTAAGGTGAACGAAGCGATGGACAAACCCCGCCGGGATCGGGATAACGGCGGCAACTATGGCCGCTGGTAATTTTATACCCGTAGCATAGTTAATGCGTTGAGAAAAGGCTGCTCAAATAACTGGGCAGCCTTTTTTATTTTGTTATGGCATAGAACTCTTGTAATTCTGGATTGACAGGGGAAACGGCTTATGAGTACTGTTCCCCCATGCAGCAGCGGCAAATCTTTGTGCTATTTTTTATTGCTTTGTTTACCAGCTTCGTTTTTTCCAGTACCGGAGAAGTGATTATTCTGGACTACCATACCTTTATTGGTAATGGTCAGTCATCCATGGATTTTACTAAAGAAGAGTTAATCCAGCAGCTGGATCAGTTTGAAAAACAGGGCTTCCGATTTGTTTCCCTGGACGATGCGGTGCAGGGGAAAATAACAGGTAAAAAGAACCTTGTTTTTATTATAGATGACGGAAATCACTCGGTCCCTGCAATTGTCAATGAGGTTCTGTTACCCCGCGGCATCGTGCCCACCCTTTTTCTCAGCGCAGCCCTGACGGAGCGGAGTAAATTTTGTTTTAAGCCCGAAGTGGTAAAGAGCCTCCGTGAGAAGGGCTGCATTATTGGGGCCCATGGTTATACCCATCAATATGTGAGCAAGAAGGCCTTCGAATCAGAGCCAGCACGGAGTCGGGAGGAGATCGAAAAACCGGGGCCTATCATAGCCCGCTGGACCGGCAGCATGCCGACCTACTTTGCCTATCCCTTCGGTAAAACCAGTCCGGAAGCTAAGGCCCTTTTGGCTAAAGCAGGGTATAGCTATGCTTTTGTGGCTGACGACCAGGTCCGTTCGGTCCGTTTTGACGATCCAAACCTGGACCATTACGAAGTACCCCGTACTATCATGTACCGCTGGAGCGTAAAAAAGGTAATGGCAGAACTTGCAAAGCTTGATGGAGCCCTGGCCCAGCGGTAAGCCCGGGCTCACGTTAAGGCCGTAGCGAGGGCTGGCAAGGCCTTGTTCCACTGCCTAGCCCGGGGAATGTGTTCTCGTTTAATAGAAAAAGGCTGTTCCGTTATTAGATATACGGCGAATCGAATAGGTTGTTCCGCCTAAAAAGGTTGGCTTGTTTTCGGTCATTTCAAATACATAGCTGAGGGTTGAACTTGTTCCCATTGGATCAAAGCCTACTGTTGCGGTGTTCCCGGAAATTACACAGCTTACAATACTGTATGGCCGATCAGGGAAATAAGTATTCCAGAGATTTGTGGTAGATGCGGTATTATACATGTTGGCTGTGGGGTCAAGGCAATCTTTAATTCCCTGTTCGTCCCCCGCATTCACCGCATCTATAAATTTTCCGATCCGGTCCCGGATTGTTTCCCCGGAAAGGCTGCAACCTGCAAGCAGTACCGCTGCGAGTAGTAAGACAATCCAGCCAAGTACAAGGCCGGTTTTAATAGTGGTTTTCTTTTTCATAGCTCCCTCCTGGTTTTTATAGGCCGCACTACAGCCTGTCAGTAATCGGTGATATTTGTATAAGGTTCAAAGGTTTCCTGAAAATCCTGAATAAGCTCCCGGTAGCGGGCCATAAAGGCCTCATAAGTACTGTCTTTAGTTACCATATTTCGACTCCTCACCTGCATATACAGGGGCCCCAGAACATAACGGCGGAGAGACAGGGCCGAAAGGGTATAGTAGCGGTAATTTAAAATTGCGCTGCCGGTTTGCAGGGCCAGGGGAAACCACACCTCGTCCCGATATTTCCCCTGGGCTTCCTTATCGGTTATTTCTGCCATGGTTTTGGCAGCCGCTTCAGATTCGACCCTGGCAGACTCGTATTTGCCAACCCATTCTGCAAGCCCCGCTTTGAACTGTTCCATAAGGGCCTTAGTCCGTTCCAAAGCTGCCAGGGGATCTGCACGGAGGGCCTCTGCCTTTTCCTGGGCCCAGGCAGAGAAATCGAGTTCACGGCCTATGACTGAGTATTTCTCCCCCGGTGGCCCCCCGGCGGGAACTTCCACCGCCTCCTGTTCGCCCAGGTCCACGGTCTTACCTTCCGCGGTGACCGATACAAGTCCGCTTTGCACGATAAAGAGTGAGCTGCCATCAGGCCCTGCAAAAACCGTTAGCTCTGTGCCGCGGATGCCCGCGATGGTACTCACCGTTCCGACCCGGGGCTCCTTTCCCGCAAGGCGGTTAAATTTCATGGACACCGAACCAACTACGGTACTGAGGACCTGTTCTTTCTGTCCCCCTGTTTCTACTTCGCGGATGGTAAAGACCGTATTGGGTTTTATTCGAATGACCGCTGCAGATCCCTGATCTAGCTCTGCCAGATCCTTTTTGCCGGTTATAACCGATTCTCCAGCGCTGAGCCGTCTCCCGTAATCGAGGGGCGCCAAAACTCCCTTGCTATTTTTATGCTGCGGCTCTCCTTCTAGATACACCACAGTAGTATTCTGAGCCATCAGCATGCCGGCAGAAAAAATGCAGGCAAGGTGAAACCATAAAAACAGGCTGCGTTTCATAGGGCTCCCCCCTTGCTCGTAAAGCCGATGATTTTAGGTGTGAACCAGGTGCGTCCGCCGGTTATGATGTAAAAAGTTCCCAGGCTTGTTGTCACTTCTGCGATGGCCCCGTCCTTGGGAACATATTTCTTAAAGAAAAATTGGGTATCCTTGGAATTGCCAAAAAGCAGATAACTTTCGCTGTTAACTGGTTGTATCGATACAATTTCTGCTTCGGAAAAGCTGAATCGGGCGGCCCGCAGATTCTGCCAGAGAGATTCTAGGTCGGACTCTCGCACTATTATTTCCCCGTCCAAAAGGAAGGGACGACTAGAGCGTTTCATGAGGCTTTCGACCGGTTCTGTGTTGAGGGCCTGAATGAGACTCTGTACCCGTCCGGGATTTTGAGCCACAGGCAGGGTGGAACAAGATGCAAGGCTGCCCATAATAAGGGCTCCCATAAGAGAAAATAAAAAGCAGTATACATTCCGATTCATAGTGTAATAATTTCCCGGTTTTCATCGGTTCACAAGCAGACTATTTTCATCAATATATGATTGCCCTCACCTCTCGATTTACACCACCTCTTTGGGCTACAATAAAGCTCGGAGGAATACCATGAAACAGGTTCAAGTTAAAATTGCTCTCGTTATTCTAGCTGCCATGCTTGCAGCTGGTTTTGTTTCCTGCGCAAAAAAAGCGGATAGCGCCGCGGCGCAGCCTAGCCAAGGCACACTGAGCGCCGGTTTGCCAGACCTTAAGGGCAGGACGATACGGGCGGTTACCGAAAATGCCTACACACCCCTAAATTTTGTGGACCCCAAGACCGGTAAGGCTATGGGCTGGGAATATGACGCTACAGAAGAAATTGCCCGGCGGCTGAACGCCAAAGTAGAATGGCACATTACCTCCTGGGACACCATGATTCAGGCGATTCGGGATGGCCAGTTTGATGTGGGTATGGACGGTATTACGATTAACGATGAACGGAAGGCCCAGGTCGATTTTTCCGTCCCCTATATGACAAGCCAGCAATTCATGCTGGTTCGTGCTGGCGAAACTCGTTTTACCGATGCTAAGTCCTTTGCAGCCAATCCAAAGCTGCTCATCGGCTCCCAGGCTGGCACCACCAATTTTTATGTAGCTGTCTATAACGTGCTGGATGGAAACGAGTCTAATCCGCGGATTAAACTCTTTGAAACCTTCGGTGCAGCGGTGCAGGCCTTGTTAGCAGGCGATGTTGATACGGTGCTGATGGATGCTGCTTCCAGCAAAGGCTATGTGGGGGCAAACCCCGGAAAACTTAAGGTCCTGGGCGAAGCCCTGGGCACCGAAGAATTCGGCTTTATCTTTAAAAAAGGTTCCGATCTCGTTGAGCCCTTTAACAAGGCAATTGAGTCTATGAAAGCCGATGGAACGCTGGACCGGCTGAATACCAAGTGGTTTTTTGAATACCAGCCGTAAATAGCATGGCGAAACAGGACTTCCCCTGGTGGCTCGGCCTCCTTGCGGTTCTAGCCGCCGCTATCATCGTATCTGTAGCGGTTTCCCCGGATAGCCAGGTTATTTTTACCGCCGTAGCAAAGGGCTTGGGGGTGACTATAACGGTGTCCCTTATAGCCTATGGGACTTCGTTACTCCTTGGTCTCTTATTGGGGCTCCTCAGGGCTTCCCCTTTTAAGCCCTTTCGGGAACTGGCCACCTTTTATATCGAGGTGGTCCGGGGCCTCCCAATGCTGGTTATCCTTTATTATATCGCCTTCGTCGGGGCTCCGGCCCTGGCAGCTGCGTTGAATTGGCTTATCGCTCCTTTTATCAAGCTGGGCTGGCTCGCTGCAGTGGAAGTCCGCGCCTTTAATTTTACCGTTCGGGCGGTCCTGGCTCTAACTCTGGGGTACGCGGCTTTTATTGCCGAAATTTTCAGGGCCGGTATCGAAAGCGTGCCCCGGGGCCAGGTGGAGGCTGCCCATGCGCTAGGCTTAAGCCACGGTCAGACTCTGCGGAAAGTGGTGCTTCCCCAGGCGGTACGAAACGTGCTCCCCGCGTTGGCTAATGAATTTGTGGCCATCGTCAAGGACTCTTCCCTTGTATCGGTTCTGGGGGTCCAGGATATCACCCAGCTCGGCAAAGTCTATTCCGCATCGACCTTTAAGTTTTTCGAAACCTACAATGTGGTAGCCCTTTTCTATCTTTTCATCACCATTACTCTTTCTTTGGCGGTTCGTTCTCTTGAAAAAAAACTGAAACGGAGTGTGCATCCATGAATCAGGCTTTGGTACTGCAGAGCGACTTCGGGCTTTCCGATGGGGCCGTTTCGGCCATGTACGGTGTAGCCCTTAAGGTTGCGCCGGACCTAAAAATCTATGACATTACCCACGATATTCCGCCCTACAATGTCTGGGAGGCCTCATACCGGCTGGTTCAGACCCTGGGCTACTGGCCCGAAGGCACCGTGTTTGTCTCTGTGGTTGACCCCGGGGTGGGCAGCAATCGCCGAAGTGTGGTTGCAAAAACGAAAAGCGGGCACCTGGTGGTAACCCCCGATAACGGAACCCTGACCCATGTGGGAGCTTTTTATGGCATTGCCGAGGTTCGCCGTCTGGATGAAACAAAACACCGGCTTGCGGGTTCCGAGCTTTCCTACACCTTTCATGGCCGGGATGTGTATGCCTATACCGGGGCTCGACTGGCTGCGGGCCTTATTGGTTTTGATGCGGTGGGTGAAATGGTAGCTCCCGAAAGCCTTGTTCAGCTGCCCTTGGTCCATGCCCAACGGGAAGGAGATGTCGTTAGCGGTACTATTGATGCGCTGGATGTCCGCTTTGGCAGCCTCTGGTCCAATATTCCCTATACTATGTTTGCTGAACTGAACATACCCTACGGAGGCCGGGTGGAAGTTTCTATCCGGAACGATACCCGGGAAGTGTACCGAAATACCATGACCTATGCTAAATCTTTTGCGGATGTAAATGTAGGGGAGCCCTTGGTGTATATCAATTCGCTTTTAAATGTGGCGGTAGCCATTAATCAGGGATCCTTTGCCCGGGCTTACAATATCGGTACGGGGCTATCCTGGAAAATCTCAGTCAGGCGGGCTCCAAAAATAGTGTATGAATGAAAGGAAAGGTTGATGAACAAATTTGTTACACCTCTGCTTTGTATTATTTGTTTGATACTTGTTTCTGCCAACGCTGCTTTCGCTATCCCCTCGCTCCTGGAAGATCCCCTGCTCAAGCAGGATCCTTGGAATTTTCCATCCCCTGGAACAGAACTTAGCGAAAAAGCCAAGACCTTTGTGTTCACCCTGGAAACCCTGCCTCGGGAGGGAAACACAACCTGGATCCGCACCCAGCAGGATATCCAGGCGCTGCTGCCCATTTCCATGAAAGCCTTTGCGGAGGTTTTTCTGGATTTCCCAAGCCAGGTTTTTTACATGCCCCGGCTTGCAAAAATAACCATGCTGAAACAGGCTGGGGGGCTTTATGAGGTCCGGCAGCGCTATGAAATACGAATTTTAGGTTACATCTATCCGACCGAATACGATATGCGTTACGAATTTGTAGAATACCCTGACAAACGCCGGGCTGAAATACGCTGGCACCTGCTTGGATCCGATGGTTCTATCGGCGGTTCTGAAGGAGGCTGGTTTATGGAAGAAGTTTCTACTCCCAAAGGGCCGGCGGTTAAGGTTCGCAATATCAATGCGGGGCTGGTTCGGAAGGATTTTCCTTTGCAGGCCCAGATTATGAAAATGGTGGGACCCGGCGAACTTGAGGGAATAGTAACGGCCCTGTACAAGGAAGTACAGCGCCGGGGCCTAAAGTAGCGTCATCCTAAGCAGCGCAGGGTTTGCGGTAAACTGATAAAGGTTGATGCCGGGGTTCGTGGTAGCATTACGCTGACCCGCGCCGGGGCCCGTGGTCTGGGGCCTGCATCGGCCCCGCCGCAGCCTTTCTTACCGAACCACCAGGTTGGTTAAAAAGGGTATGGAAATGAAATTTCCGATAGCCCCGCCTAAGGATGAAAGGAAAAAGACTAGGAGAGCCCTGCTGACCCTGTTTCGGTACAAGCCCTTGAGGCTGGTGATGTCCTCCGAAAGGTGTTCTATATCCTGAACTCGGGGACGGCGCAGGGTCGCTTCTACCACACCTGCAAAGAGGCCTACGCCAATAAAGGGATTAATGGTTGCCACCGGGGCTCCCAAAAAGGCAGTCAACACCGAAAGGGGATGTCCCAGGGCGAAAATAGTTCCCAGTGCGGCGAGGGAGCCATTCCAGAGCATCCATTGAATAAGCATGGAAAGGCTCACTGCCCCGCCGCTTTTAAAAAAGCCTGCGAGGATAAGCGCCACAATCAGGGCGGGGATGATCCAGGGGGCTAGCTTGCTGAATAGGGAGGGCGGCGGGAGCTCTTCCAGTTTATTTGTATTGATTGATGCTGCTCCGGCAGAAAGTTTTTCCAGGTGGGTTTTCACCCCTCCCATATGTCCTGCGCCGATGACTGCCACAATACGACTGCCCTGACTCTCCCAGATTTTTGCCGCCAAATACTCGTCCCGTTCATCGATCAATACTTTTTTTATCTCCGGTAGATATTCCGCCAGTTCTCCCATCATGCTGTCCAGCTCATTTTTGCTTTTAAGGGACTCAATCTGATTTTCATCAATTTTTTCGGTGGTAAAGGCACTGGAAAGCAGGGTTGCCAAGAGTTTGTTTTTGCTCCAGAAACTGCAGCTGCCCCAGGCTCGTTTCAGGGTGAGCTGGACTTCACGGTCACAGAGACTATAGGGAATACCCAGTTCAGCGGCCTTCTCTATGGCTGTCCGCATTTCGTCCCCCGGTTTAACCCCAAGATTTTGACCCATTCTGCGCTGAAAGCCTGCCAGAACCAGGTTTGCCATAAGGAGGAACCCTTTGCCTTCTTTAAATACCTTAATCAGGTCCAGTTTTTCCCAGGAATCCTGCTCTTTCATGGAAGCCAGGCGCCCCGCATCGAGTTCCACACAGACCCTGTCTGGTTTTTCTTCCTCTATGACCTTATTTACCTCGTCTATACTGTCCCGGGACACATGGGCTGTGCCTACAAGGATTATTTCCCGGTCTGCTAAAGTAAGTCTTGTTTGTGTTTCCGTGTTCATTGATTCTCCTGGGCTGTTTCTACGGCCTTGACAAAACGCCGGAACAGAGCCTGTTCATCGAGATGTGCTGCGGGATTGATAATTCCCCCCGCCATGTGATCGTGACCGCCCCCTTCACCAATACCAGCCAGTGCAAGACGCACCACCGTTGCGGCGGAAATGTCGGGGGTCCTGCTTCGGACCGACACATGATACCGGGTCCCGCCGGATTCGACAATGACCGACACCGCAATTTCGCGTAATCGGAGAAAAAAATCTGCAAGAATGGAAATCAACTCCTGGGTACAGTCTGTCGGGAGCATGGTAAAGAAGAGGTTCCCCTGGGTGTAAAAATGGTTAGTGGCGTAATTAAATGCCTGGAGGTCAGGTATAGAAAGGGACGCTTTTACTACCTGGGTGCTAAACTGCCAGTCAGCCTGAAAAAAGAGCCGGTGGTGGGCATCTAGATCGGCGGGGCTGACCCGGCGGGATAAAAAATCTGTGTCTATTTGTATACCCATGAGCAGGGCTGTGGCGGTTTGCCGGTCAGGAATCAGTTCCGCCTCCTGCCAGTAGTCGGCGATAATGCTGGAGCATGCGCCGTAGCTGGTACGGATGTCCACAAAGGGAAGCGGCAGTTCCCCGGGGTTAACGTGATGATCTATAACGGCTATCAGATTGGATGAAAGCGGATGGGCATTGGCGTTATTAGGGCTGCCGTCCACTAAAATACAGGGGGCCTCCGCACATTCGGGATCGAGTTCTCCACTAATTTGTTCCAGCGGAATATTGAGATCCCGGATCATTGCATTGAGTGAATGGCTGCGGATTGGATAACGGTGGACCAAGCGGACCTTAAAGGAAAGCCGTTCAAGCAGCCGCCCTAAGCCGAATGCGGAGGCCACCGCATCGTGATCCGGAAAATCGTGGGTTTGTACCAGAATCAGGTTGTCATTCCGCTTCATCCGAAGGGTGGCCAGAATGTAGTTGAATTGTTCAAAGGCGGAACTGCTGCCCATATAATCAGTATAATCCTAGGAATTTACGCTTTGTAAGCCTCTGCCAATCACTTCCCATTCATTAAGCCGCCATTCAATCATATTTTTCCGGTTCATTTCCCGGACCATAATAAAATATTTATTGGCCAAGCTGGTGTTCCCTTTTAGATCATAGTATTGGGCCAGGTAATAGAGCATGCGAGCCTTTGTATCCAGCTTTTTTTCATTGCCAATTCGGTTTGCGATATCCGTATCCCCGGAAAAATCGTAAAACAATCTCAGCATGTACCATTCCAAAGAATTAGCTGTTACTGTGGGGATTACTTTTTCCAGAAAACCCTTTACTTCCTGAGCTTTGCCGATTCTATACCAGGAAATACTCGCTAAAAGCGCGTAGCTGCTGTGGCTTGGCGACCTCTTATAGGCTTCGATAAAGGCGTCCCGAGCTTCTCGCCACCGTTTATCCCTCATGTAGAGCATCCCGAGGGCTTCAAAGGCAAAATAATAGTCAGGGTTCAGTTCGGAAAGCCGTTTATAGTCCCGTTCTGCCCCTTTATAATCTTCCAGTTCATCCCGGATGCCCGCGCTGTACACATAGGCAAGAAAATAGTCCTTATTGATGCTGATCGCCCGGTCGTATTCGGCGAGGGCTTCTGTTTTTCTGCCTAAATCTAAAAGTACATTGCCCCGGTCCAGAGCAACCCAGTAATCGCCGGGCGCTAGGGCCTTTGCCTTGTCTAGGTCAGCCAGTGCTTCCCGGAGGAAGTTGTTTTCCCGATATAGGCGTGCACGTTCCTGCAGCGGCAGGGCCCATTCGGGGTTAAGCGCAATGGCCTTGTTAAAGGACGCTTCTGCTGCCTTGGGGTTCCGGTTGTAGCGGTCCACCCGGCCTTGTCCAAGGAGGGCATCGCTGTTATCAGGATCTATAGAGAGAGCTTTTTTATAATAGGCTTCGGCAAGTTTGTATGTCTTAGCTTCTAATGCCATATCGCCTAAATTGGTCAAAGCCTGGGTGTTTTTTGGGTTGATGGACACAATACGTTCTAACAGCCGTTTCTGTTCCTTTGTGTTACCCCCTAAGCCCTCCACCTCTGCGAGGAGGAGCAGGGTTTCCTGATTGTCCGCGTCTTTCTGCAAAAGATTCTGTAGGGTTAAGCGGGCATCGGCAATATTACCCGATGCTGCCAGAATGCTCGCCCTTAAGCGCTGCATGGGAGCTGTGTCGGCTGTGTCCTTATCCAACTGGTCAAAAAGTTCCAGAGCTTTGGAGAATTTTCCCTGCTGCATGGCTTCGGTAACCGAAGCAAGCACCTTTGCAATTTGTTCTTCCTTTGTAAGCGGTTTCTCAGGAGGTGCTTTTTCCGGTATTGATGCAGCTTCTGTTGTTTTTCCCCGCAGATCAGATTCCTGAGGCGCCTTTTCCGGGAGTCCCGCTGAACCAGGCTTACTGGTAACACAAGATCCTAACAGGAGGAAGGTAAACGCCAGCCCAAATACCATTCTATATTGTACTAATTGCATATTCTTCCTTGCCATGGTGGCTATAGTATATGATGGTATTAAAATCGGCAAGGTGAGCCAATTTCAAAAGTCTTGAGCTTTTGAAATAGCTTCAGTTGAAATAAAGCTAGCTATTGGGGTATGCTGAGGATAATGAAAAGACATGTTGTATTGCGAACCATAGGTCTTATCGGCCTCTATGCAGCGGTATTTGTTGCTCTTGTTCTTATTCAATATGTGCGGAGAACCGCCTTTACACTGAATCTGGGCTCCATGGTCATCTCTGGCAATTACCGGGATGCGGGGGCGATTAAAAAACAGGCCAAAGAAGAACCATACCTGACCGAAGGCCGGCTTTCGGTCTTTTTTGGCGGCATGGAATTTAGGCTGGCCGAGGAAGATGGTTTTTCTGTGACCAAAACCAATGGAACAAAAAATCCCCTTTCCGGGCTTTCCTTTACTCTTTTGGACAACGCTGTACAAGTAGCCTTGTCAGATGGCAGTACTTTATTATTTAAGACCTTCTACGCCAACGGTGTAGAAACCCTAAGCATACAGGCCTCTTTGGAAGGGTCGTCACAGGATATCAGGCTTCCCTTCCGGCCCTTGAGATCCTCCCATGTTATGTCTGGTGAGCAGAATCGATATATGGTATCGGCGGGCGGGAAGAATTATGTATTTTCCGGATCTTCTGTAGACTATCAAAATAAATTGATTAGCCTTAAAAAGGGTATGGCTATAGCAGCCTATGGTATGGTGCCAGAAAAGAAGGGCTTTAATCCCAGCGACCTTGTAATTGCAAGTGCACTGGATGCTCAGGCCTATACGGCTGCAATCAGCCGCTGGCAGGCCCAAGCCTCCGCGGCCTGGGAACGCAATATGGCCGGCAGCCCCGATGAAGATACCGTACTTGCCTATGTTTCTCAGGCTGCTAGAAAGGGCAACTACCGGAGCGCAACCGGTACAACTCCCGTGGTATTCCTCGAGGGAAATCAGCGAACCTATCGATCTTCTGCGTTCTTCGGCCGCCTGGATATTGCTCTGCGAGGCCTGGTTTCATCAGACCGGGAATATCTGGGCCGGCTCTCTCGGATGATAAACGAAAAAACCCAGGATATTCTTGCTGAACCGGACCTGGTGCGAAACCTTTCCATCCGGGGATCCAAAGCCCTCGTGGATGATCTTATGAACATGGTTAAAACCATGGATCCAAGTACTATAAGTCCAGCTACTGCCCTGGGTGTTATAGAGAATTTTATCAGCTGGAAAAAATACCGCGGATCGGATGAGAACCCCTTTGAACGGCTGAAAGAACAGGCCCTTTTCGTTCTCTCTGGCACCTTAAAGTCCAGTTCCGACGGTCTTGTGCTTGCCTTTCCCGCTGCACAAGGCGATGTAGCCTATTCGATCAGATTGGGTAACGCTTTAGTGCTCTATGGCACCAGCGCAGGGCTTGCCGATTGGACAGCGCTTGGAAGGACCTTAATTCTATCTGTATTGAGCCTTGCCGATTCAAGCGGCTCTGTGCCTGCCCTGGTGGATCTATCAAAAGATAGCAAGTCATTTGCTGCTTCAGGGGAAACAAGAATTCCCGCTTCTCGCATGTATTCCCAAATTACCGGGGACCTGTATTATCCGCGGATTGAGCAAATTGCCGTTCCCGGTTACCCAGGCCTCTGGGCATGGACCGGAGCCGGAGCTCTTTCTGCCACCTTTGATGGATCGGTCCTTGATATTACGGTTCCCTTTTATGAAGGGGAAACCCATTACATGATGATAAAGGGGGTAAAACCCTTTAGAAAAATACAGCTCTATTCTATCGACTTCCGTACGGATCCCCGTTTTGAACGGTACGATTCATCCGGTTGGGCCTATTCTGAGTCGGAACAAACCCTGCTCTTAAAAATGAAGCACCGTGCACAGGAAGAGCATATACGGATATTTTATCAAACTGCGGAACAGTGATGGAACTGAACATGGAAAGAGTTGATGGAGCCTTCTTTGCAGGATGTAAGCATCCGGTGGAATTTGTGTTTATCCGACACGGTGAAAGTGAAGGCAACGCCGCGGGGGTTTTTCAGGGACTTCTTGACTTTCCGCTGACCGACCGGGGCCGGGAACAAGCCCGGCTTCGAGGAAAGCAGCTTAAGGCTCTGCCCTGTTGCGTGCATCCCAATAAGGTCGGCGTTTTTTCTTCCCCCATGGGCCGGGCCCGGGAGACCGCCGAGCTTGTGGCGGAGACCGCAGGTTTTGCCCCGCCGACGATTGTCCAATCCCTTACGGAACTTGATACCGGTGTCTGGACCGGCAAGGCCTGGGCGGATGTTCGCTCCGAAGATAACGAACTGTGGCCCCATTTCCGAGCTAAAAGCTGGGCGGCGATTCCCGAAGCAGAATCGGAGAGCGCCCTTTACCAAAGGGCCATGGATGCGTGGAAATATCTAAGGGATCAATCGATAGACCATAACTTGCAGACCGTTATTGCTGTAAGCCACGCTGGTTTCTTGCAATGGTTGTTTAGGGTAACCTTGGGCTGTACATCCTGGTTCCCCCTCATTCCGGTGCATAACTGCGGAATGTTCCGTTTTAAGGTTGAACCTATCAAGGGGCATGCCGCCTATGTTGCCTGGGAAACTATCGACGAACCGTTGCCTTCGGCATTATTGTAGAGATTCTGGCCCCGCCCGCTCCATAAGCTCATCCCGTTCCTGTTCGCTGTCCGCAATAATGCTCGCCGCAAGGAAGCGGGCGACCACGGTTTCTGTCGTATAAACCCCCATAGGTACAGCCCCTTCTTTCCAAAGCTCTTTCGATGTGCTGTACCCAGAAAAATCCACGAGTCCTTCCTGCTGGGAGGTACAGTAGAACCGGGCCTGTTTTTTTCGGCCCATTGCAAAGGCCCGCTTCAGCGAATAGGGACCCTCGCGGAAACCGGCGGTTCCTGTATCGTAGAGTTCAAGAAAGAAATATCGAACCCCCTGGTCCATAAGGGCCGTCAGATAATCGGAGCGGAGCCCCGGGTAGATACGGAAAACACACATGGAATTGGCAGCCTCTTCCAAAAGCTGGGTCAGCACATATTGGTCCGCTTCCAGGGGCCCGGTAAGCAGGGAAGACCCGGCATGGATAGGTTTCTGCATGTTCCAGTTTCTAAATCCATCAGACCCGATCCGTTCAAATTTAAGGTTCAAGGGCGAAAGAATTCGCCCGCTATGCACCACATAGACTCCGGTCTTTTCTTTTACCGCCACGTTGATGGCCAATTCCATGGCTTTGGCAGCCTCGTCGGATGTTCCCGGCGCCGTGGAGGATGCGGCAAGCACGATAGGGACCCCCGCATCGGCGAAAAGCCAGTAGAGGAGGGGGGCTGTGTAGGGCAGGGTGTCTGTCCCGTGGGTTACCACGATACCGTTGGCCGTACCAGAATTAATCCGTTCTGTAATAGTAGTAATCAGGGCTGCCCAGTCGGAGGGTATAATCTCTTCCGAGAGGATGCGCCCTACTTGGATAGATTCAAACCGGATCTTCGATTCCAGGTGGTTCATGCGCTGGTGGATCAGTTCCTTGAGTACCCGTTCATCGCCGCTTTCCACCATGCCGTCTTCTGCTATGCGGCCCGAAATGGCTCCGCCCATAGAAAGTACATAGACGAGAGAAACGGAGAGCTGTTCCCGTAAGATCTCTTTGACCATGTTCGGTTCCGCAAGCCCGCCGGTCTCCCTCATGATCCGGCCTGTCAGGAAGCGAATAGGCCGTGCATCTCCTTCCCGAACCCGCTTAACTTCCAGCGGATTTTCTTCAATTACCCGGCGGACTATGTCGGAAATGACCTTTTCGTCGGTTAACTGTTCCCAGCCCTGTTCTTTTACAATGGTTTCCGGATCCTTATTTTCTTCCAGCACTGCGGTGATTGTCTGTTTTGCGATACCCGTATGGATACGGCGGTCTGCAAGGAGTTTTATGATAGTTGCAAACCGTTCAGGTGTGAGCGGTGAGATTTGGGGTGTTAATTGTAGCCGTTTAAATTCTTTAATGACATAGGATGAAAGCCACTGGGCTGTTTCCCGGGGACTGGCCCCATGGGCGATGGTCTGTTCAAAAAAATCGGCCCGGCTTTTTTCATCACATATAAACTCTGCCTGAGGAAGGGTGAGCCCATATTGGGCCATTACACGGTTGCGGCGTGGTTCAGGCAATTCAACCGTAAAGGATTCCAGGGCTTCAAGAATATCCGGCCCCGGTATAAAAGGTTGTGTCTTAGGAAGCGGCTCGAATTTGGGCTGGTTCTCGAGTTTACGTTTCTGGAAGGATTCGGTGTTGTTTTTAGTTTCATTCCATATTCGGCTTTCAGGAAGCACGGTCCCGCCGTGTTCCAGTATTTCTTCCTGCCGGTTTAGTTCAACGTTAATCGCTTTTCTGACAAAGTTAAAGGAATTAAGATTCCGCAGTTTTACAAAACCCTCTGGCTCTTCCGGATAGGGCGCAAGGGCGACATGGGCATTGCAGCGAATAACACTTTCTACGGGTACCCCGGGGATGACCTCCAGGTACTGAATACGGCGGCGTAAATCTGAAAGGAAGACCTCCGCTTCTTCTCCAATCTCAAAGTCCGCCTCGGTGCGGATTCTGAGGCTGGGCATTCCGGCGGTAGAATAGTCCATCCGTGTTTCCTTTCCTGAATGGGTAAGCCGGCCAGCATCTTCTTCGATCCTGAGTTCCGCGATGCGGATGTGTTTTTTTCTTCTATGAAAGACGATATCCATAAAGCCGTCGGTACCGAGTTTCAGGGAAAGACGGGAAAGGGCATATTCGGGGGGGAGCTCCGGGGTGCTCAGGTTCTTTTCATAAACTGGTTTTTTTACCAATACGCAGTTCAAGGCCTTTGCGATCGTATAGGCCTTACGGGCTGCTATCTGGTTTAATTGGGGCGGAACGGTGCCTTCACCCCGGCATACTGGGCAAGAAGCAAGCATGCCGTTTTCCATATATGTGCAGTCGCAAAAGGTTTTTACCCCCGTTAAAAGGAGTATGCGTACTTCCAGCGAAATATAGGATTTTAACATGGTATAACCGCCTTTCATTCGTACTATGCTGGGCATAGCCCTGCCTGTCAAGGTCTTGCCAAGGATGAATATATTTGACATTTTATCTTCCTTACGTTAATTTTGTAAGGATGTAAAGGAGACTGTGTGATCAAGCGTGACTTTCCAAAAATCCACTTCTATGACCAGGATTTTGTAGACATATACGACAGAACGTGGGCTTGGATACAGGACAGCTGGCTTTCTGGACCGGAGAAAAGCGCCGTCAAGGGCAAGTTTTTTGGCTATCCCGGTTGTACCAAAGTAACCCAGCTGGAAGCTATTTTATCATCCTTTTTTCTCGTTTACTCAAATAGAATTTACCAGGCCCATCCTACTTTGGATATATTTTACGAACGGCAGGAAGCCAATGGGGCAATCCGCTGGGCCTACGAAATAGAGTCCGGTAATCCGGTTGTGAGCCCAGAAAATCCTGAAGGGCTAGGCCTTCCGCTCTTTGCCTGGGCTGAGTTTAATCTTTACCATAAATCTGCCAATAAAAAGCGTGTTAAAGAGGTAGTCCCCGTCTTACATCGGTACATGGCCTGGATCGATTCCCTGTATAAGCGTCCGAACGGGCTCTATGCGGTACCTCTGGCTGCAACGGGTATGGACAATGCTCCCCGGGAAGGTGCGGTGTACCTTATAGATTTTAACACCGTCATGGCAATCAACGCCCTGTATATGTCAGCCCTTGCAGATATCCTTAATGACAAGGAAGCCAGCTTTCAGTACAAACGGCAATATTTCTCGCTTAAAACAAGGATCAATTCGCTCATGTGGGACCCCGATTCGGGATTCTATTATGATCTTGATGAAAATGAACGCAGGCTTTCGGTTAAGACTATAGCGGGTTACTGGCCTCTTTTAGCTGAGCTACCGAATGACGATAAGGAATCGGAAGA
>JAIWNU010000117.1 GCA_020216655.1 Treponema sp.
ATTCGCTAGCAACTTTCATGCCAGCTCCCTGTCTGCCTCGCGGCGACAGGCGCGAATCTATCATATCTCACTTTTCTTTGTCAAGCAGCTTATCTAGCTTTTTTTTCTTTTTTCTTTTCGCTGCTTTTCAGCATTTTTCGCACAAAAACTCGCTATAAAATCGGTCACTCGCTGCGGATGCTTTAGCGTTATTTTCATCTATTTAGCAAAATAACGCGCATTTTGCAGTTGTTAATTGCAAGTACTGTGCGATGGCGAGGTTTAAGTTACTACAAAGCACACTTTCATGTCAATAGGTTTTATTTATTTTTTGCATTTTTATAAACCCGGTAATAATCGATAAACGAACCTAAAGAAATTATAACAGAGATTGCAAAAATTACAATTGCAGCTGTTTTTGTTATGTCATAGAGAGCTGCATTATGCCAAACCCGGCGGAGAGACGCTGCTATTAACGCGAGAATACCAGCAATCATATAGGCAACAGCTTTTAGTTTCCCTCCCGATCGGGCCCCCATGGCAATTCCCAGCTTCATCATCAGGGTGCGTAAGAAAAGAATACCAAATTCTCGGTACAACACAATCATAAGCAACAGTGCAGGAAGGATACCATCAACCACAAAACATAAAAAATAAGTAATACGCACAAGGGTATCCGCGAAGGGGTCAAAGAGTTTGCCAAAATCGCTCACTTCGTTCATGCTCCGGGCTACCAGCCCATCAAATAAATCAGTAAGCTCCGCAATGATAAACAGTATCCATAGGACTGGAATAGTCCATATTGCCCCGAAGGCAGGGAACCAAACAGGAATAAAATATACAATAAAAAAAACCGGAGCAAGAATGAGTCGTATCGAGGTAATTTTATCCGCAGATGTCATGATACCAAAGTATGGGGTTTGACAGAGCCTCTGTCAAGTAATAGTATGCATTGTTGTACATGGAGTAAAAATGGAAAAAGAGTTATGGTATAGGCTACGCAATTCCATTTTATTAACCCTGAGCGTTTATTGCGGTTTGGAATGGGTTGTTTTCCATATCATTTCGCAGGCTTATCAATTTAGTGTTTTATTTTATTTTGTATTTGTTACAATTCAGATTCTCTTTCATATAGGCATTTATATTTTTTTAAGTATCAGTAAAAACTTTTTCTATCTTGTAGATACAAAAGAACCGCTAAATAAGGTGAATTTGGCAAATAAGATCACTTTACTCAGGATAAGCATGCTGCCCAGTCTAGTTTTTTTAATTATTGCGGTAAAACAGTATCCTGTAGGATCGGTGCTGCTTTCAGCCATAGGACTCACCTTTATCACCGACCTTATAGATGGCAGAATATCCCGAGCCTTTCATCAGGTCACCTTTATCGGGAAGGTGCTTGATTCGGTCAGCGATTATTCCTTGCTGCTTGTTATTGGTATTGCGTACTACATCTATGCGTTAATTCCATTATGGCTTTTTACGTCTATCCTGGTGAGGCTGCTTTTTCAGGCCTTTGGCATGCTCGTTTTGCTGATCAAGCATAAATCGGTAGAACCGAAACCAACGATTGTTGGTAAAATCACCGTGGCTTCTATTATGGTGATATTCGCTCTTGAACCGTTAAAGCTTGTTTTTGCTCAAAAAGTGAACGCGATCCTTGGGATAATTGAACTGCTGGTTTGCATTATTGTATATCTTTCCTTGCTCGACAAAGCCTGGTATTTCTATAAACAAGGGATCTTAAAAAGAGCCCAATAAAACACTTTACCAAGGGATAAAATTGATTAGTTCTTTTTCTTCGGGGCGCCACTCGATATGATGTTTAACATTCTTTTCTATGTTCTCTAGACTTATTACACTCTGCTGCTGCGACAGACGAAAACCAAACAGGATTTCCAAAAACTGAGCAATAGAACTATTCATAGTAAACACGAGACCACTGCTCTGCAAAAAATTATACTTCTCAGTATTTACAACACATGACTTTAGTATAAGCCAGGACCTGCCCCCATAGAGGGGGCAAAAGAATTCACTTGTAATTATAAGGAAATCGAGGCGAATTTCGCCTGTCGCAGATAGATTAATTTTTTCTATACGCTTTTCTGGCAACAGTTGAAATTGAGCAGTCTGCTGCGCCCCGACATCCGCTTGTATTATGAAGGTTCCCAAAACGCTTTTTGGGGAACATACTTGAGGAAAACGAAATAGCAGTATGGCCATAAAGACAAGCAATATACCTGTACTGATAATAAATGGGAACCCCAGCCAGAGGGGTAAAAGCAAACATAAGAGTGTAAGGCAGCTAATACAGGCGCCAGCAATCAGAACAGGTTGATCCTGCACTATCTTTAACTGTGACACAATTAAACTCATCGAAAAAAACAGTATGGCCGCAGAAAGTGAGCTAAGAGCTAAGGAGAATAACCTATTTCTGTTCCTGTGCAGAAAACCAGCCAGCGCGGCACCAACAAATACACTGGATAGATATAAGAGGTCCCGCGCAAGATGCAGATTTTCAGAGGGAATAAAGCTGTCCGTATTTTTGCTCCAAATAATGAATAAATGGCTCTGCTGAGAGCGGCCTGCCGGTGACCCGGAGTATAAGATCTCCTGGTTCATAGCGGCAACCATGAATATGAACATTGGATCTCAGCCATTCTAAAACAGGAACATAGTTCTTTTGTTCAATGTGCCGCTCCGTGTTAGGATTTTGTGCCTTTAACGTTTCCCATAGCTGCAGCCCATATAGATTGCCCAACGCATAGCTGGGGAAATATCCAAAAGCGCCCATTGACCAGTGAACATCTTGCAAGACCCCATTGGCATCCGAATCAGGACGTACTCCAAGAATTGCGTACATCATGGTATTCCATGCTTCTGGCAGATCGGCAACAGAGAGGTCCCCTGAGAACAGTTTTCGTTCGAGTTCGAATCGGAGTATGACATGCAGGCTATAGGTAACTTCATCCGCATCAACCCGAATCAAAGAAGGTTGTACCCGATTCACCGCTGCGTAAAATACATCTAAGGATACATCAGTCAGCTGGGATTGAAAGAGACCTTGCAAGCGAGCATATTGGCCTTTCCAGAAAGCATAACTACGACCTACGACATTTTCCCAGAGCCGGGATTGGGATTCATGGATCCCCATGGAAGCTCCATCTCCAAGGGATGTATCGCGGATATGATCCGCAAAACCCATTTCATACAGGGCATGTCCGCTTTCATGAATAATAGAAAAGAGCCCAGAAAGCATATTTTGAGGGAAGTATCGGGTGGTAATACGGACATCCCGGGGACCAAGGGTTGTCGTAAAGGGATGAGCACTGATATCTAATCGCCCTTGAGTAAAATCGTAGGAGAGGTCCTTCATGACCTGTTCGCCGAATTGGGCTTGCAGGTCCACCGGGAATTCCCGAGAGAGAAAATCGCTGCGGGGGGCTGGTTTCTCTCCGATACGCTGGACAAGCCTTGCGAGGCGGTCTCTGAGGGGTACAAACACTCCCTCTATGACGCTTTCAGTCATTCCCGGCTCATAAATATCAAGAAGACCATCGTAGGGATGCCCGCTATAGCCCCAATACTCGGCTTTTTTCTTTGCATAGCCGATCATTTTTTCAAGATGGGGTATAAAAGTTTTGTAATCGTTGTTTTTACGAGCCTCTACCCAAGCGGCCTGAGAAAGACCTTCTGCACGGGCGGCTTCGGTCACTAAATCTGCAGGGAGCGCTATTGCCCGATTGTATTGCTTCCGAAATACACGCAAAAAATCCCGTTCAATATCTGGTAAGTCTTTGTCATCAGAAGCGAGCTGTTCCAGCAGCTTTCCGATTTCTGGATCTGTAAATTTTTCGTGCTTAATTCCTTCTAACAGCGCAAGCTGTTCCGACCGGCCTTCCACCGCAGCGGATGGCATATACGTTTCCTGGTCCCATTGAAGCAACGCACTTACTTGGTCCAAGTGCTTAATGTCCTGATCAATCTTATGCAAGCGTTCCAGCGCTTCCTGTTTTTGCATGGTAAGTACTCCTTTTGTCCATAGGACAATGACTCAATAATAACAGGCAAAGCGCTGAGGGACAAGAAAATTGTTAAGGCATCACACTATATTCCTGTACAACCTGTATTTCCGATTGCACATGCGAAACACCGGGGACCTGCTGAGCGCCGGCAACGGCGGCTTCTACCGCAGATTGAGAATTGGCTACCCCCCGCAACACTACCGTATCTCCAATACATGATGCTTCGAGGAAATGTATCGGAATAGCAAGTGTATACAGGATATGATGTATAACCTTTTGTCCAAGGCTTAAAGACTGAAGTCGTGTCTTAAGCTGCGCTTCTGTATCGGGGGTTACCATTAAGCTCACGAGGTGTCTTATTTCTTCCGCAGCAGATGCGGGATGGACAAAACCGGTATTCAGAACCAGGTGATAGTGTACCGGATTAGCCCAGTCAATATCAAAGAAATATCGATGAAAGGCAGACCGGTCCTTATCGCTCTGCTCTATAATTTGTTTTGCCCTTTTTTCATCGCAGCGGAAATAGCTTTT
Source organism: Treponema sp. (assembly GCA_020216655.1). Classification (GTDB taxonomy): domain Bacteria; phylum Spirochaetota; class Spirochaetia; order Treponematales; family Breznakiellaceae; genus Gracilinema. The sequence goes on from JAIWNU010000117.1 coordinate 4,536, forward strand.
TACCCGCTCTATTCTGATAGCGAGCGGTGCAACAAGCCTTATAAAAATGCAACCAGGAATATCCTTGAATACCGCATTGGCACCACGCCCCACAAAAATACAGGGCCCTAATTCTGCTTCGGCCAAAAGGGCAGATTTTAAATAATGGATATAATCGTCCCGATCTCTAGACAAGGAAGCCCAGAAAGCCGGTTTTTTTTCATCATATTTCTCTAATTTTTCACTGTTAAAACCGTAGGATGTAATCCGATTTTCCAGAGCCTGTTTATCGACAAATCGATAGCCAGTCAGCTCCGCCAATTCATGGGCAATTTCGTCTCCCAACGCCGCAAGCTCTCGAGAAATGGTTATGATGGCCATATCGTACCTCCTTGCGAACTAGAATTGGAAAGAAAGTCCCTTTCCAATTAAAGCATAGGAGCTTTTTTATTGTTTGTCAAAAATGAGTGGAAAACGCAGGATAAATTGGCTGTTACTTTTCCAATACCATTCGCAGGTACCCCGAAGCTGTTGGCAAAGGGCTTCGATTATGGTCCTACCTACAGTAGGAACAGGGGAACCTTTGACTGCAGCATTATTCTCAGCAGTGAGGCCAGAATCATTAATTTCCAATTTTATCAGATTATTATCCTCTTTCTGCAGTCTGATAAGGAGTGTACCCTTCTGCCTAACCACCAGGTTATTAAGAGAAGTGGCGCAGACTTCCGCAATCACGAGAGAAAGAGGAATAATCTGTTGGGAGCTCATCATAAAACTATCACAAATAATATCTACAGGGAAAAGACTCCGATCAATTTCATAGGTATGCAGTATCTGTTCAACAAGGCTGTGGATAAAGGACCTAATTTCGATTCGTTCAAAAGCTTGACTCGAAAAAAGTTGTTCATGAACTAGAGAAATCGATTCGATATGATTTTGGACATTATGCAAAATGGCCTTAGCATCCGGATCCTCAAGATCTCCTAAATACAGGTGCAATAGGCTTGATACGATTTGCAGGTTATTTTTAATCCTATGGTAGGTTTCTTTTAATAAAGACTCTTTGAGTGAAAGCTCTTTTTCCAGCTGATCTTCCCTGCTCTGGTGATGTGAAATATCTCTAATAATACCAACCGTACCGAGGGCCCCTCCTTCAAATTCCGGCAGGGGCATGCCTACACTGGCAACCTCCCCAAAAGCGTAGACCACTGCCGAGGTTTCAAAGTAAGGCGAAGGACTTTTAGGACGCAGCCGTACTACTAAATTTTTTGTCATCCGTTTGCCAGTCCTGCGTTCATCAAAAAGCCGGGGAGCCCCTTCTGGCCCAGTTTTTTGCCCCTCTAGGTCCTTAAGCACAACCTTGCGACTCACGCGGCTAATATCTTCATTATGAAGGATGGTCGAAAAGTGTTTACCAATGAGTTCTGCCGGGGTATAGCCCAAATGTGAAATAGCTTCGTTAACATACACAAAACGGCCTTCGCCGTCTAAGGTATAAACAATATCTGGCAGCGAATTGACAAGATTCATGTATCTTTTTTCAGAAAGCTGCAAATGCGCATTTTGTCTTTGAATACTTTCGTTAACACCGAGTACCTTCTGTATCATTGCAGGCAAGGAGCCCAAATGCCGGAATTGGGTATCCCTCATGAGAAAAGATGATGATTCGTCTCTAATAACCTCTAAAGCTTTTGATTCTTCCCCATAATACACGAGAAAAATCGCAGGATGGGGCCATAGGGATAGCCAGTCAGCAAAAGCACCGGAAGCAAAATGGAGGTCAGTTATAATAATATCAATAGATTGGTCGTTGGAAAGAAAATTATCGGCCTCTTTGAGATCTGACGGAATCAGCAGTGAATAAGGAAGATTGTTCAACTGAATAATTTCTGAAAATTGCTCTTGTTCCTTTTGGACAGCTGACGCAAAGAGAATCGTGATCCGTTCTTTCATACTGTAACCAGTATATACGAATTGGGATAAAAAAGCTAATATAAATAACATGAACCATGCGCATTTAACTTGGAAAGAAATTGAAAAGAAACAGGCCTATAGCTGCCGGGTTTTTTCGGTACATGACACACTGAGCCAAGCCCCGGACGGATCTATTAAAACCTTTTCGGTAATTGATGCTCCTGACTGGGCAATAGTCATCCCTGTCTTGGAAACAGAAGGGGGATTAAAATTCCTAATGGTTAGACAATGGCGCCATGGGAGCCGCACCCTGAGTTTGGAATTCCCTGGCGGCGTTTTAGAGCCTGGAGAGTCAGAAGAAGATGGGGCACGAAGAGAACTTGCAGAAGAAACTGGATGGCTAGCAGCACAAATCATTAAATTGGGTGAGTTGAGCCCAAACCCTGCAATCATGTCCAACCGAGTTCATGTATATTTGGCAAAGGATCTGACTTATACGGGAAAACAGGATCTGGACGACGACGAATATGTTGATGTCGAACAGATCCCGATAGAAGAGGTCCTTAAGGGCATGGGGAAGGAACCCTACATCCATGCCCTTATGGCGAGTGCACTCTGTCTTTACTTAGCCTTCGGGAGCGGCGCATAAGCCCGGCCGGCTACCCACATACCTTCACGAACTTCCCCATAAAGGCTGGGAATATCGAGCACGAGACCGGGATGTATGAGGTTCGGATTATCAGGCTGTCGGAGCTTGGATTTATTTTTCTCGTATAACAGCTTCCATTTAGTAGGATCGCCATAAACAAAGGCATAACCAGATATATTCCAGAAGCAATCCTTGGTTTGGGCCCAGGGACGAACCGTATACCGGGCCGGTAAGGGATCAAGCTGTTGTACTGAAGCAAGAGCGTCCAAAACCCGCTGAGAAGCGGCAAGGCTAGCCTGCCATCGTTCTTCAGTAAGAGCCTGGGAAGCTTCGCCATAGGCAGTTTGAGCCGCCGAATACTGTTTCGGATATGTTTTATCCGCACCGATGGATGTAGCCCAATCGAGACGGCTCTTCGCAGCAACAAGAGCGTCCTTAGCCGACTTTATGGTGAGCTGCAGATTGATGTAATCATAGGAAAGCTGGGCATTCTTCAGGGCCTCCGCAGCATAAGTTGCAGCTGCATCATAGTCTCCATATTCAAATGCATCTTCCGCCAGGGCTTTATAACGCAGGCTCTCCCTGTAATAGGGATTGTTCAAAACTCCCGAAGGCAGATTCGCTGTGTCAGGCATTGTTTGTGGCGTATCAGATACCGCAGCCTGAACAAGGGTAAGCAAGGCAGTCAGTTCCATAGGTTCTGCAGAAACACTGGGATCTATATTCCACAATACAGACAGCACCTGCTGTTCCGAAATGGTTATGGGAGCATCTTCTGCAAGAAAATCAACTGTACCTGCAACATCAGTATTTTCTACTACAGTGGACGAATCCTGGGTGTCAAAAAATGAAGGCTCATCCAGATCGGCTTGCGCAAAAAGAGAAACACCAGCGGAAAGCAGTATGAATGTTAAAAAGAAACCAATCCGTTTCATCGGCTACCTCCTTCCAGCACTGCATCGGCCTTTTTAGCGGATTCCTCGTTGGCTGACAATTTTTTCTGGGCAGCCTGCATAGCTTCGAGCGCTTTAGCACGTTTATCAGCGGCTATGTTTTTTACGTCCGCAAACTGACGTTCAGCCTGGGCAAAGAGATCTGCGGCCCGATCGTATTCTTCTGCCTTAAAAGCCCGCTCAGCGTCGGCATACAAAGCCTGAGCCTGGTCAAATTCGTTCTTGACGGCCACATTCGCTTTAAGATCTTGAGCAGCCTGCCGTTCAGCCAAGGCAGCTTGACCTTTACCTGAGGCGTTCATTTCCCGGCCCTTGTTCAGTGCAAGGCGGAACCGGAGCAGGGCTTCTTCGGAATTGTTCTGAGCCGCAGAAATGTTGCCGGCATCATAGGTTTCTAGCGAAGCCTGCAATTTTTGCTGCGCCAGGGCATAATTTCCCGCATCATACTTTGCAAAATCCCTGCGGTCTATTTCCTGCTGAACCGCATAGGCATCGAGACCGGTCTTAAGGACCAAATATCTGGTGCGGGCCTCTTTGGCCGTATCTGCAGCGGTGTAATATTCTCCTGCATCGAATTGGGTTTGGGCTTTATCTGCCACCCTATCTGCAGCGGCCAGCTGGGTCGGCAGTACCTGATCCGCACCGGCTTTTACCGCAGCGTCCCGGGCCTTTAGGATTTCCTGTCTGCGAGCCTCCGCATAGAGCGGTAAGGCTTTAAGGGCAAGTTCATCATAGGCATCGGCTGCAGTATTGTACGCCTTTGCAGCCTCCGTATACGACAGATGGGTCTTTACCTGGGCCTTTTCCCTTCCAGAAATGAAATAAGATTCGGCCTTTTTCCATTCATCTGCAAACGTTGAGGGGACTTCGAGATCAAAAGCCTGTTTTCTCGATTTTTCTGCCCGGGCAACCGCCGCTGCTAATGCAGATTCAGCAGCCTGATCAGGGGGCAATTTAGAAGCATCTGTAACCTCTGGAGTTTTTGGTTCAACAGCGGGTTCTGCGGGCGCTTTTTGAGCAGCCTGTTCTTCCGCTGGCGCGGGAGCGGCTGGCTTTGGACCGCCGGCACAGGATGACAGTGTCAAAAAGACTAGACCTGTTCCGATCAGAGCCAAAACAAACACTTTGTGTTTCATAGGCACTCCTTACTTGAATGATGAACACTATTGTAGTCTATTTTTTACTTGACTACAACAGTAAATATAAAACAAATTTGCAAAGACAAAGGTTTCATTGTACATTTCAGAAGAAGGAGTTGTTATGCCAGATATTGTATTTGAAATTACAAAACATTTCGGTGTACTGTCCGAGGAAAAATCTGGATGGCGAAAGGAACTTAACCTGGTATCTTGGAACAATAGGGCTCCCAAACTTGATATCCGAGATTGGTCACCGGATCACGAAAAAATGGGGAAAGGGGTAACCCTGACTAAAGAAGAGGCCCAGAAGCTGCAGAATCTGCTGCAAGAAGCAATACAAACACTCGGCCAAGGCTGAAAGCCGACATTTATTTTAGCCCTTTTTCAGAGAAGCAATAACATCCTGAGTAAGCTGATCCACCCGTTCATTATAGGTATTGCCTGCGTGGCCTTTTACCCATCGCCATTCTACGTGTAATACCGCAGTTAATTGGTCAAGTTTCTGCCAAAGATCCTGGTTTTTAACCGGTTCTTTGCCGCTGGTTTTCCAGCCATTCCGCTTCCATCCCTGGATCCAGTTTGTAATTCCCTTCTGTACATATTGAGAATCGGTATACAGGGTAAGGCCCTCCGCCCGCAACGAATCATAGGACAACAGAGCCTCCAGGGCTTTTACTGCCGCGGTGAGTTCCATCCGGTTGTTGGTGGTGCTCTGTTCCGCACCCCATTGTTCTTCCAGAACGCCCGCTGATTCAGATACGATGATATAGGCCCATCCGCCGGGTCCGGGGTTGCCCGAACAGCCCCCATCGGTGAATACCATTATGTTGGATTTTTCCATGCTAGATTTTAGTCCTTTCGTAGGCTTCTTTGAGCAATTCGGCGGTGGTATCCCATCCAATACAGGGATCGGTGATGGAAACACCGTATTGCAGGCCTTCTCCGCTGGGGCTAGGGTTTTGGCATCCATCGTAGAGGTTGCTTTCGAGCATAAAGCCGATGACCGGAGAAGCGGGTTCTTCCCGCTGGGCTAGTATATCCTGCAACACCAGAGCCTGCCGTTCGGGTTTTTTCTCCGAATTGCCATGACTGCAGTCGATGATGATAGAAGGCCGCAGTTTTGCATCTGCCATTTTTTGGGCCGCTTCATTGACATGGAGCCGGTCAAAGTTAGCGCCGTGTTTTCCGCCCCTCAATATAAGATGACAATCGGGGTTTCCTGAAGTCCGCAGCACTATGGTGTTCCCCTGTCGGTCAATACCAACAAATGAGTGGGGACTGGCAGCGGAGACTATTGCATTTATAGCGATTTGAACATCCCCGTCGGTAGCATTCTTAAATCCGATAGGCATGGAAAGACCAGATGCCATTTCTCGGTGAGTCTGGGATTCGGTAGTTCTCGCTCCAATAGAAGCCCAGGATATGAGCTCCGCAATATACTGGGGGATAATTGGATCTAATATCTCACTTCCCGCAGGAAGTCCCATTTCGTTGATTTGAACCAGGAGCCGCCGGGCAATCCTGAGGCCCCGAGAAATATCGTAAGACCCATCGATCCCAGGGTCAACCAAAAGCCCCCGCCAGCCAAGGGTTGTCCGGGGTTTTTCAAAGTACACCCGCATCACGATGCAGAGCCGGTCCCGGTATTGTTGGGCCAGGTTCTGGAGCCGTTGTGCATAATCGAGCGCGGCCTCAGGATCGTGAATAGAACAGGGGCCTACTATGGCCAAAAGACGTTTATCCCGGCCATGCAAAATATCGGTTATCTGCCGGCGGCTATGGGCGACCGTTTCGGCCGCAGCATCGGAGAGCGGTATCTCCCGAGCCAGTTCCGCAGGCGAAACCAGGGGAATTTCAGCGACAATGCGCAGGTTGTTTGTTCGTATCATAGTAAAACCTGCCCTAGCATACCGGGAACAGGGGTCTTAAACAAGCTGCATAGAAATTTTTATACCATACTTCGCAGTTACGGCTTTTCAACCTCGCACCAGAGGCCCGTTTCTGCCGACTTTTTCAGCGCATCCAACACCGCCATGTTGTTAATTGCATCGCTTACCGGGGTGGGAACCTCTGTTTTCTCCAGAATAGCCCGTGCAAAGGAGTCAAATTCCAATAGGTACTGATCGACAATTTCGGTTTCCACAATCCTGCGCCCCACATCGGTGGCAACATGAATACGGCCGCTTACATCGTTATACATATTAAAGGGGACTTCTATGCTTAGGCTGCCCCCTGTGCCATAGACATCAAAACGCTGGTTTGAAAATAGCTGGGTACCTACGGTAAAGGTCGATCTCCTTCCGGCGCCAAAATCGAGGATACCAGAAACAAGTATGTCAGTTTTGAACTCCGGGTCCCGCTGCATCGTACAGAAGACCCGCTCAACTTCCTGACCCATCATAAACCGGGCAGAAGAAACAGCATAGCAGCCGATATCCAAAAGGGCTCCGCCTCCATATTCGGCGATATTGCGGATATTTCGGGGGTCCCGATTGTTGTATGCAAACACACAGTGCGTAGCCATGAGCGAACCAATCTCGCCGCTCCGAACCAGATCCCGTGAATGCTGCCATTGGGGATGGAAGCGGTACATAAAGGCTTCCATGAGAGGAACCTTGCGTTTAGCACAGTATTCGGCGGCTTCCTGAGCTTCCTGTGCATTCAGGGTGAGGGGCTTTTCGCACAGCATGGGCTTCCCCGCATCTGCAGCCTTCTTTATCCATGGGAGGTGAAGATGATTGGGAAGCGGGTTATAGATAAAATCGATGTCCTTATCCTGAAGCAGTTCCTCGTAGGATCCATAGGCCTTTGAAAAGCCCCAGCGGCGGGCAAACTCTTCAGATTTTCGTAAGTCCCGAGAAGCAATAGCGTAGGGTTCAATTAATAAGGATTCCAGCATCGGTACAGCGATTCGCTTTGCATAGTGGCCCGAACAACCAAGCACACCCATTTTAAGTTTTTCCATCATTCACCTCCCATGATGAGTTTTTTATAGTGCAGTCCCGTCGGTGTTGCAGCAAGGCCTCCTTCGGCACTCTCTTTTATAGAGGGGGGCATACTGTCCCCTATTTGCTTCATTGCCTGAACAACTTCTTCGAAGGGAATAACACTGCGGATCCCCGCAAGGGCCAGTTCCACCGACGCAAGGGCCTGAACCGCGAGCAAGGCATTCCGTTTCACACAGGGAACTTCCACTAGGCCTGCCACGGGATCACAGGCAAGGCCTAAGGAGTTTTTAAGTGATAGTGATGCAGCGTCGATACAAGTCTCAAATGGGGCACCCTCGAGAAACGCCAGTGCGGCGGCAGCCATGGCTCCGGCAGAACCGCATTCGGCCTGGCAGCCCCCTTCGGCTCCGGCCAACGTGGCCCCCTGGGCTATCACCATACCCACAAGGCTTGCTATAAGAAAGGCTGAGCGGAGGCGGAGGTCATAGGGGGGCTCCAGCGGCACAGGAAGAGAAGCGGGATCTTGGAGACCCAGGACACGGCTGTCCCAATAGGCCCAAATAACACCAGGAACGATGCCGCTGGAGCCCGCGGTGGGGAAGGCCACAATTTTGCCGCCGCAGGCATTCACTTCGTTGATGGCCAGCGCATAGGCAATGGTGCGATTGAACAAAGGCTCTGCTATAAGCTTGTTTTGCCCATGTTGGAAGGCATAGGCCGCCCCCTGGGTAAGTCCCGACCGTGAATGCTGGGGCTCAGAAAGGCCGCGGATGAAGGCTTGGCGGGTAACCGCGATACGGCGGTCTAATTCTTCAGTCACTGAAGCCAGGCTTTTATTCGAGAGAAAGGCTTCCCGCTGCAAGAGATAGGTGTCGAAGGAAAGCTTTTCAGCCTGCAATAGGTCCTGCAATTCTTTCAGGGTCGAAAACTGGTACTTCATAGCTGCTCCAGGGACGGCAGATGGATGACCGAAAAGACCGGCGGCAGATTGGAAATCTGATCCACAATGGACTGGGGAATGGGATTATCAACCTCGATAACAAGGAGGGCCTCATCGCCCTTTTCTTTCCGGTGACTGGATGTGGCGGCAATATTGATGTGGTTTGCCGCGAGGATATGGGACACAATGGCAATAACGCCAATTTCATCTCGGTGTACCACCAAGAGGGCATCGAACATCCCCGAAAGGGCAACCATGTAGCCGTTAATTTCATCAATCTGGATAGAACCGCCTCCGATGCTGCTTGCCCGCAGGCGAAGCTGTTTATGAGGACCGGAGATGATGAGACTCACCGTATTGGGGTGCCATCCTGAGGGGAGTTTTGGCATGGCTTCTATGGTGATAGGAAATCCTGAACCCTCTGCTAGTGCTTTCTCTAGGAGCTTTCGGCCATCCCGCAGCCTTTCATCCTCCGGAGGGATACCCATAAGGCCTGCCACTATGGCATCACCTGAACCATGGCCTAGCCAGGTAGCTGCCAGGGAACCATAAAATTGCACCGTAACCGAATCGGGTTGTGCGCCAAAGAGCTTCCGCGCCAGGTAGCCTATCCGGGCTACACCGGCGGTATGTGAACTGGAAGGGCCTATCATCACAGGGCCTAGAATATCGAATAATGACAACTGTTTCTGGGCTATGGTCTGATGCATGAAACTCAGTATACTCCTCTTATCTGGTAAACGGAATAGTCTTTGGCTTCCTTGCCAAAAAGAAAGGATTTGGACCTTTTTCTGTTGCCTCTTATGGCTCACTTTTAGTATTTTATAGGGGAGCCTTCGCTGGACAGATGAAGGCATATTATCCCATACCATACTACGCCGTAGCCGCTTCAGCAAAAAATCTCCGATGGAGGTTTGTAATTTTTGTTGATGCGCCTAAGGCAGAGAAAAGAGGAGAACGAAAATATGGCGAAACAGTTGATGTTCAACGAAGAAGCCCGCCGCAAGCTGCTCTCTGGTGTTGAGCAGATTTCCAAGGCTGTAAAAGTTACCCTTGGACCCAAGGGCCGCAATGTGCTCCTGGACAAAAAGTTTGGTGCTCCTACGGTAACCAAAGATGGTGTTTCTGTAGCTAAGGAAGTCGAACTGGCAGACCCCTACGAGAACATGGGTGCCCAGCTCCTTAAGGAAGTAGCCACCAAGACCAATGACGTGGCCGGTGACGGAACCACCACCGCAACCGTTCTTGCCTATTCTCTGGTAAAAGAAGGGCTCAAGGCTGTCGCAGCCGGCATGACCCCCATTGAACTTAAGCGGGGTATCGACAAGGCTGTCGAAATTGCTGTTGAAGAAATTAAGAAAAACGCGAAAGAAATTAAGGATAAGGAAGAAATTTCCCACGTCGCATCTGTTTCCGCAAACAATGACAGCGAAATCGGTAACACCATCGCTGACGCCATGGAAAAGGTTGGTAAGGATGGAGTTATCACCGTTGAAGAATCCAAAACCATGGATACCACCATTGAGTTTGTGGAAGGTATGCAGTTCGATCGGGGCTATATCTCCGCATACTTTGTAACCGATCGGGACACCATGACCAGCGTCTATGACGACGCGTATATCCTTATCCATGACAAGAAAATCTCCTCCATGAAGGACATGCTGCCCCTCCTGGAGAAGGTAGCCCAGAGCGGCAAGCCCCTCCTCATCATTGCTGAAGATGTGGACGGCGAAGCCCTTTCCACCCTGGTGGTGAACAGCCTGCGGGGAACCCTGAAAGCCTGCGCCGTTAAGGCTCCTGGCTTTGGCGATCGCCGCAAGGCCATGCTGGAAGACATCGCTATTCTTACCGGCGGAGAGGTTATCTCCGAAGAGCTGGGTCTCAAGCTCGAAAACACCGATATTTCCCAGCTTGGCCGGGCCAAGACTGTTAAGGTTGATAAGGACAATACCACTATTATCAATGGTGCCGGCAAACAGAAGGACATCCAGGACCGGATTGCCCAGATTAAGGCCCAGATCGAAGAAACCACTTCCGACTATGACCGGGAGAAGCTCCAGGAACGGCTGGCCAAGCTCGCCGGCGGTGTGGCGGTCATCAATGTTGGTGCCGCGACCGAAGTGGAACTCAAGGAAAAGAAACATCGGGTGGAAGACGCCCTTTCCGCTACCCGGGCAGCTATCGAAGAAGGTATCGTCCCCGGCGGTGGTGTAGCCCTCATCCAGGCTGCTCTGGCTCTCGAAAAGGCTGATATTTCCAAGCTCACCGACGATGAACGGGTTGGCTTTAAGATTGTGAAGCGGGCCCTGGAAGAACCGATCCGCCAGATCGCCGAAAACGCCGGTCTTGATGGCGCGGTTATCGCCGACAAGGCAAAGAACGAGAAGAAGGGTGTTGGCTTTGATGCTGCCAAGATGGAATGGGTAGACATGGTTAAGGCCGGTATTATCGACCCCGCCAAGGTTACCCGCTCCGCCCTGCAGAACGCTGCTTCTATCGCAAGCCTCCTCCTCACCACTGAATGCGCTATTACCGACATTCCTGAGAAGAAAGAGCCCGCTATGCCCGCTGGCGGCATGGGCGGCATGGGGATGGACTACTAACAAAGTTGCTGCGCAACTTCGTTTTAGCAGTTTGCGCGGTGCGCAAACTGCAGGTGAAATGCTGCGCAGTTTCGTTATTGTCTATTCTGGCACCAATAGGCAGCCTCCGGGCTGCCTTTTTTATTATAATAAGACTATGCCGCTGCATGGATTTCCACCTGTTGTTTTTCAAGATTCCCAATTCCTCGTCCTCGGCTCTTTTCCAAGCGAAGCAAGTTTAGCAGAGGGTTTTTATTACGGCCACGAACGCAACCACTTTTGGCCCCTCTTAGCCATTATTGCAGGGACATCGGTTCCCAGCTCTATTGATGAAAAAAAGAAGTTGCTCGAAAAAAGTCATATTGCCCTCTGGGATATGGTTGCATCCTGCGAACGGAAGGGAAGCTTGGACCAAAACATCCGGGAAAGTGAACTTAACGATATAGGCTTGTTCTTAGAATCGCACCATACTATTAGCCGGATACTGTTAAATGGAAGACGGGCTACGGAGCTCTTTTTTAGGCACCTTATCCGCAAAGGAGAACTTCTTCCCGACATTGGTTCAGTGTGGGAATGGGAAGGTTTTGGAGCAAAGCGAGTCTTAGTGTTTCCACTCCCCTCTACAAGCCCAGTCCCCAGCAGAAAGTACCGCAACCTAGCAGACAAACTGCCGCTCTGGGAACGGGCGCTGCAAAAAGGTGAACAGTTTGAGAGGGGGTAGCCCGCAACGGAGGAAGACGATCGGTTTTTGTAACAGCGGGGCTCCGCGGCCGAGCGGAGACACGCTGTGCCGAGATGATAAAGCGGCTTCCGGAGTGCGGGCGAGGGGGAGACTTCCCCCTATGAAAATAAACGGAACCTAAGATAAGCAGCTACTCGCGGATACCGAACTTTTGAGCGATACGGTCGTAGTAATTCAGAACCGAGCGGACCCAGGCCCGTTTTTGGGGATAGGAATGGTAATAAAAGGAGCGCTTAAAACCATAGGCGATGATGTTTTTGAGGTCGTGGGCCGTGATGGGAAAGTTATCCAGGGCGAGGTGATATTCTTTGCAGATGCTGGTGTTGGAAACGAGGCGGTTATCGGTGCAGAGAGTGACTGAAAGCTTTTGTTCTAACATGCGTCTAAAAGAATGCTGCTCGAGTTCTTTTAGGTCAGGGGTGGTTTGCATGTTGCTGGTGAGGCAGACTTCCACGGTGATGCGGCGGTTTGCAATATAGTTTACCAGTTCCCGCACATAGGTTTCCGGGTCCTGTTCATGGGGAGCGCGGATCAGGTCGGTATCAAAGAGGTGGAGGCCATGGCCGATTCGGTCCGCCTGGAGTTTTGTGACGGCCTGGAAAATACTTTCGGGGCCAAAGGCTTCTCCGGCGTGGACTGTTTTATGAAGAAAGCCCTTTTCGACAAGTTCATAGCTTGCCTGGTGGTCGCTGGCTGGATAGCCGTACTCTGCGCCTGCCAGGTCAAAGCCGACGATTTGTATTGATGAACGGGATCGGAGCTGTACCGCTGCCTTTGCCAGTTCAAGGCTTGCCCCGCTGATGATTTCCGTTTGGCTAGAGAACTCGTGCATACGGCTGTAGTCCCGGTAATAGGGAGAAAAATCCTTGGTAAAAAACCGCATTGCACAGACGATAATGCCGTAGTCATATTCCGGTTCTTCTTGAGGTCTAGTTCGGTTGAGTTCGTCCCGGGCATCCCGCAGGCCCTGATCTACCGCTTCCATGACATCCCAAAAACTGAGGGTTTCTGACATGAGGAGCTGGGGCGCAAAACGGACTTCTATATAACGGACCCCTTCGGTAGCATTGTCCTTAAAAAGCTCATAGGAGACCCGGTAAAGGGCTTCCCGGCTGCGAAGCACCGCGGTTGTATAAGCAAAACCCGCAAGGTACTCCTCGAGGTTGCGGTAGGAGTCCTTAAAGACCTGTTTCCGCAGCCCCGCCTCATCCATGGCGGGTAGTTCAATATCCGCCTGTTTTGCCAGGTCTATCAGGGTATTGATTCGGAGACTGCCGTCCAGATGGACATGGAGATCCGTCTTGGGAATTGCATGGATAAACTCGTCAGAAAAGTACTGCATGGCCCATCCTTGTGTGTGACTGTCTACTAATAATCATCGCAAATCCTAAAAGGATTTGCTAGGGCATCTCTAAAAACTAACAAAGTTTTTAGAGATGCCAATAATAGACTTTTGGGCGTTTTTGCGATACAAAGATGGTATATGTGGCAATTTCTGAAAAATCTACCTTTATTGCGTTTGTTTAGCAAACCGCAGATAGACACCGAAGAGCTCAAAGAAGAACGATGGGTGGCAGATTTTTCAAAACCCCATAAGGCCCGTTTTGTGCCCGACTCTGGTCCTACCTACGAAAGTGCTCTGAGTAAGGCAGGACTTTCCCTTACCCTTAAAAAGGGGTTTCAGCTTGCCTGGGTGGAGGATCCACTGTTCCGCTATGCGGATGTAGTGCTTGAGGCGAAATTAAGCCTGCATGCTGGCGGCGGATATGGGGCTACAGGGTTACAGTTCCGTAGAACCGATGATTCTACCTATTATTCATTCCTCATCTCCACTAAGGGATACTACCGCTTTGATGTGCTTTTTAACGGTACCACGATGCCCCTCATCGGCTGGACCGAAATACCGGAGACCATAACTGCTACGGGGCAGGGCGAAAAAACGGAAACGCCCTATTCGGTCCGAATCATTGCTTTAAGCGATAAATTTACTTTTATTATCAACGACAAATGGGCAGGGGAAATTACTGACGATACGATACCTGCGGGAAAGATTGCATTTTCAGTGGTCTCCTATGAGTCATCAGGTTCGCCTCTTACCGGACAGCTCCATTCACTGGTAGTGGATTCTCGGACCATAGAGGTGGAAGCGGTACATCTGCGATGGAACCGCTTTATTAAGGTTGATCCGCAGGCCCGATTCAGACTGGCCGAAACCTTTTTGGCCATGAACCAGCCCCTTTCTGCTCTGGTACAAATTAAGCGGATATGGAAAACCGCCGGCGCCCCCCGCAGTCAGGAAGAACTCCTCTTTGCAGCCCGCTGCGCCCTCCAGCTTTCCCTGTATAGCGAAGCGGAAGAGTATCTGAATCACTGTCTTGAATCGGACATAGAGTCCGATGCGGGGCGCAGCGCCCTTGTAGAAAAGGCTAAACTCCTGTACCTCCAAAGCCGGTATGCGGATCTGGAAGAACATGCCCGGACGGCTTTGGAGTTTTTTCCCCAGGACCCCATTTTACATACCCTGCTCGGACATGCATACATGAATCTGGGAAGGCCTGATTTAGCGGGCCAGGCCTATGACCAGGGACTTGAATTTGATAGGGAAAATGGACTCATTGCTCAAAATGCGGGCAGTGCCTA
>JAIWNU010000118.1 GCA_020216655.1 Treponema sp.
AATGGTAATCAGTCTCCTGCAGAAGGGGATGTTAATGTCCGTGTAGCATTCGATGTCCGGGGCTCTACTCCGGGGGCTGATGGAAATTTGATACGGCAGGAGTTTAATATCAACCTGGGAAAAATCGGCAGCGTCGTCAATACGGTAACCCAGTTTGCAGAAAAGAGTTCTACCAAGGCATTCATGCAGGATGGTTACCCCATGGGATATCTTGAAAATTTCAAGATTGACCAGAGCGGAGTCATTACCGGCGTTTATTCAAATGGAACCAATCGGCTTATTGGTCAGGTTGCCATGGCGAGCTTTACAAACCCCGGAGGTCTTGAAAAGGCTGGCGAGAATACCTATGTGGTATCCAACAACTCAGGTCTTGCCAACATAAGTCCCTCGGGTATTGCCGGTAAAGGTAAGCTGATCGCGGGCGCTTTGGAAATGTCCAATGTGGACCTAGCAGAGCAGTTTACCGATATGATCGTTACCCAGCGAGGGTTCCAGGCTAACTCCAAAACAATACAGACATCGGACCAGATGCTCCAGGAACTCTTAACCTTAAAGCGATAATATGATACAGTAGGACCGCATGATACAGGTAACGAGGCTTGATGGCACAGAATATTACATCAATCCCCATCAGATTGAGTCTATCGAGACCCATCCTGATACAACCCTGGTCATGCTGTCCGGTAAAAAAGTAATAGTGAGAGAAACTACCGAACAGATTATAAAACGCATTATCGATTATAGAAAACTAATTGGCGGATTCAAGAACGAGGAGTAACAGACCATGGATTTAGCGACTATAATCGGATTAGTCGGTGCTTTTGCCATGCTGGTAATGTCCATCTTTACCTCGGGCGGTACAATTTTAACCTACATGGACTTACCCTCATTCTTGATGGTCGTTGTAGGATCCTATTTTACCCTTTTTATCAACTTCGGTATGTCCGAAGCCTTGGGCGTTTTCAAGGTTATAGGGCTCACCATGAAGGTTCCCAGCTTCGGCGAACAGGCAATTATCACCAAACTTATGGCCTTTTCTGACCGGGCCCGCCGGGAAGGGCTCCTCGCTCTGGAAGAAGAGCTGGAAGATTTGGATGACGAATTTATGAAAAAGGGCCTGCGCTTAGTGGTAGACGGCACGGATGCTGAAATCATTAGGACCCTTATGGAAACCGAACTAAACCAAATGCAGGCCCGGCATGCGGATAAAATGTCTATAGTAGATGCCTGGTCAAAGCTGGCTCCTGGTCTCGGAATGTTGGGTACCGTTACGGGTCTTATCGCCATGATGAAAAACCTGGAAGATAAGAGCTCGATTGGTCCTAACATGGCTGTTGCACTTATTACCACATTTTATGGTGCTATCATGGCAAACCTCTTGCTGATTCCTATCCTTGGAAAACTAAAAGCCCATGATGCTGCGGAAACCCAGGTAAAAGAAATGATTATAGAAGGGGTTCTTTCCATACAGGCCGGCGACAATCCCCGCATTCTTGCCCTTAAACTCTTGTCCTTCCTTGCACCGGATGTCCGGAAATCGGTAGAAGCAGAAATCTTGAAGGACTAGGGTATGGCAAAAAAAAAGAAAAAAGCTGAAGGCGCAGCAGGTGCTCCTGACTGGATCGTTACCTATTCAGACATGGTAACCCTGCTGCTTACCTTTTTTGCTGCCCTTTTCAACGTTTCCGAAGTTGATGAAGTTCAATTGCAGCAAATGATTTCTTCCCTCAACAATATAGGTATGGGGGCCATGGAAGGCGGGGCAACTCTTACCGCTGGCCGAAATGCTGATTTGGGAAACACTATCATGTCCCTTCCTTCAATGGAAAAGGGAAAATCAATGTCTACGGCAAAGAAAAAAGCTACCAGCCTCTTTGCCCCCGAAGTAAAATCCAATAAAGTAAGAATAACAAGCGATGAACGGGGCCTCGTTATAAGCCTAGCCTCGGATGCCTTTTTTGCACCCGCCAGCGCTCAGATAAACATTGAAGAGACAAGAGATATACTGCTTCGTCTTGGAGCCTTGTTAAACTCGGAAGAATTGCAGGGCCGAAAATTCCGTATAGAAGGCCATACCGACGCCACTCCCGTGGATCCGAACGGCCCCTGGCCGTCAAATTGGGATCTTTCTACTGCCAGATCTATTAACGTACTGAGATATCTTACCGATATTGGAGTAGAGGAGAAGCGGTTCCAAGTGGCCGGATTCGCCGATACCATGCCGGTGGCATCCAATGATACACCAGAAGGCAGGGCATACAACAGGCGCGTCGATATTGTCGTTCTGGACGAAGGACATTTATAACAGTTTGCAAAAGCAACCTGTTTATCCTTTCCTATTTGCACTACCGCTTTTTTTCGTATATTATTATCGAAAACATGGAGGTACTTCGCCATGGCTGAAGACCAGGATGAGCTTAATCTTGATGATACCGAATCTACAATAGAGAGTGCCCCAAAGAAAGGTTCAGGTCTGGGCGGGATTCTCCCCACTATCCTTAAATTCGTCGCTATCGGTCTTGGTGCTCTTATTTTTATAGTAACTGTTTCGGTTATTACCTATCGCATTATGGCAGGATCTGGAAAACCTCAAACTACGGCTTCGGCCGAGGCGGATCCGTTCCAGCCCAAAAAGCCAGTCTATTCCTGGTTTACTACGATTGGTGTTATACGGACCCGTACCAACGATCCAACGCCCTATTCGGTGGTTGTCAATGTCATTATCGGTTATGAGCTGAATGACAAAAATGCCCAGACAGAATTGACCAACCGCTTATATGAGCTCAAGGATTTTTTCCGAAATTATTTCAGCAATAAATCGGCTAAGGATCTCAAGCCTGAAAATGAACAGGTCTTAAAAAAAGAAATACAGCAGTTGCTCAATGATAGAGTGCTACAAAATGCGAAGGCTAAGGAAATATTGTTTCAGCAGCTCGACGTAGTTGAAATGTAATGAATAAAGGTGGAAGAACCGCATGACCGAAGTACTGTCACAGGAAGAGATAGACCAGCTTCTGACCGCAATCAACGCCGGAGATGCAGAACCCGAGGCATTTAAGCCCGCGACAGATACTCGCAAGATAAAAATATATGACTTTAAACGGCCTGACAAATTTTCTAAAGAGCAGATCCGTACCGTTTCAATTATGCACGAAACCTTCGCCCGGCTTACCACCACATCCTTGTCGGCCAATTTGCGGAGCATGGTACATGTCCATGTTGCTTCGGTAGACCAGCTAACCTATGAAGAATTTATCCGTTCAATTCCGACACCAACAACCTTGGCAATTATCAATATGGATCCCCTCAAAGGTAACGCGATTCTGGAAATAGACCCTGCGGTTACCTTTTCCATTATTGACCGCTTGTTCGGAGGTACCGGAGAAGGTACTAAGGTGCAGCATGAATTAACTGACATTGAACAGTCGGTTATGGAAGGAATTATCGTCCGGATCCTCGGTAATATGCGGGAAGCCTGGGCAACGGTCATAGACCTCCGACCCCGGCTTGGTCAGATAGATACCAATCCGCAATTTGCCCAGATTGTACCCCCTACGGAAATGGTGGTTCTTGTTACTTTGGAAACAAAGGTAGGCGAAGTGGAAGGGATGATGAATTTCTGTATTCCCTACCTCACCATTGAACCAATTATCGGTAAACTTTCTGCCCAGTACTGGTACTCTTCGGTTCGCCGCGGTACCACCACAGAAAACCTTAATATCTTAAAAGAAAAGCTCTCTTCGGTAGATGTTAATGTGGTTGCCGAGGTCGGCAAAATCCAGATACCTGTGCGGGATGTGCTTTCTCTACGGGTCGGGGATGTTATAAGGTTGTATAATGTTCGTGTTGGAGATCCGATGACGCTTAATGTGGGAAATAAAAAGAAATTTCTTTGCAGACCCGGTGTTATCGGTAAAAAAATGGCTGTGCAGATAGTAAAGAAGTTAGCTGAGCTTGAACAGGAAGAGTTCGAGGAACTTGCATCAGAAGGAGAAGAAAACATATGAGCGATGGCGCCCTTTCCCAGGATGAAATAGATGCCCTCTTGGCAGGAGTTGATTCTTCTAGTCTCGGCATGCCTGCAGCGTCTTCAGGCGGCGGTATCAGCGAACAAAGTAAGGCTCTGTTGCAGGATTATCTTGTTTCAACCGTTCAGACCCAATCTTCTAACCTTTCCATGATGATGGGTACCAATGTCATCATGCAGCTAACCCAACTGGACGGTGTGAATCGTGAGTCCTTCCTGCAAAAAGTTCCCGATATGGTTGTTGCGGTAAAGGCTGATTTTACCGCCGGTTTTCCCGGTGAACATGTGTTTGTACTTTCAGAAGAGGGGGCTAAAAAAATTGCCAGTCTGATGAATAAAGAAGAAAACATCGAACTGGATGACATGGCTCTTTCCGTAATCAGCGAAATCATTTCCCAACTTACGGGTACCCAGATTACAACCCTGTCTGAAAAGACAGGGAATAAATCTATTGCTTCCATTTCTCCGGAGGCATCTTTTGTGCCAAAAGCTGTCGTTGCTCTTCCCAATGGGGATTTTGTCCGCGTGACCTACCAATTAAGTCTCGGCGATGGCTCTACACTACCTCTGTGGGAAATATACGGCCCCTCGGTTGTTCAGGATATTACCGCTGCCTTGAGCGGCGGTTCTGCAGGCAAAGGGGCGAACATGCAGTCCATGGCTGGCATGGGAACTATGCCGATGGGCGGTGCAGCCATGGGCGGTTTTGGTGGTACTCCCGCCATGGGCGGAATGGGTATGCCAGCCATGCAGGCTCAGGCTCCCATGGGCGGTATGGGAATGGGAGGTGCTCCTATGGGCGGCATGCCGATGGGTGGAATGGGCGCTTTCCCTGGCATGGGTCAAAATCCTGCAGCGGGCTTCGGTTCTTATGGTATGGCCGGAGGGGCAACCAATGTCCAGCCGGTACAATTCCCCAGCCTTGTTCCTCAGGCATCATCGGCGGAACAGGGGAATATCGGTCTCATCATGGATGTTTACATGGAGATGACCGTTGAATTGGGGCGAACAAAAAAACTGATTAAAGAAATATTAGGCATGGGCGAAGGGACCATTATCGAGTTGGATAAACTCGCCGGTGAGCCTGTAGATATTCTGGTAAACCATAAACTTATCGCCAAGGGCGAAGTAGTTGTTATTGATGAAAATTTTGGTGTCCGTGTAACTGAAATCGTTTCACCTATGGAAAGAATGTCCGATATGGGGTAAAATAGACGCGATAAGGAGACCTATTGTCTCTGGGAGGGGAAAACTGAAACAACTTCGCGTCTTCGCCCTGGCCATATTATTGGCAATATCGGGGCGTGTACTGGTATATAGTCAGACAACAGCTCAGGATAAAACAGCCCAACCGGCAACAGCGAATGGAAATGGCGTCCCTTCCACTGTGATACCCAATGACGAAGGGAGTCTGCAGATAGGCGAAGCTGCGGGAACCGGCGGACAACATACTCAAGGAACCATCAATTTTTGGACCCTATTCCGCCTCATTCTTGTTCTTGGTCTTTCTGTGGCTGCCATTTATGGTATTGTCTACGGATTAAAAAAATTAGCCAGGCCCGCTGAAGCCAGGGACCCATACTTAAGGGTTCTTGGTACAACCCATCTCGGTTCTAATCGATTTGTTCATATTGTTGCGGTGGGCACAAAGGCATGGCTTATAGGCTCCTCTGACGGGTCGGTACAACCGATTGCAGAAATTACCGACAAGGAACTACTGGATGCCATGTTTCTGGATGAATCTAAAAAATTGTCCGAATCCGGAAAGAGTGGAAAGGATTTTGCATCGATCCTGCGCCGCTTTATACCAAATCAAAAGACACCTGAGACAACAATCGATCTCAATGCGGAACGGCTAAGAAAACAGCGCGAACGGCTGCGGGGGTTGTAGAATGGGCTATCTACAACGAAACTTTATGATTGTTTTTATTTGGCTTTTTCTTTTTACTGCAGGAACCGGATTTGCTCAAGAATCTCAGGGTAGCCAAAATACGACACAAACCCAGAACTTTCCGACCCGATCAACCCAGGGAACAGTACGGGTTCCAACTCCCCAGGCTCCTCCGGTCGTTCCTTTTATTGATCTTACGGTACGCAATCCCAATACGGGCAAGGAAGTTGCCTTTTCTATTCAGCTGCTCCTGCTCCTTACTATTCTGTCACTGGCGCCAAGTCTGCTCATTCTCATGACCAGTTTCTTGCGAATTTCTATTGTCCTGGATTTTATAAAACGGGCTCTCTCGCTCCAACAATCTCCGCCGAACCAGGTAATACTCGGTATATCTTTGTTTTTAACCCTGTTTATTATGTGGCCAACCTTCCAAGAGATTTACGATAACTCTTTTAAACCCCTGTCTGACGGAAAAATTGGCTTAGAACAGGCCTATACACAGGCTGAAAAACCCTTAAGGCTTTTTATGTACAAACAGATGCAGGGCAATCCAAATAATATAAGGCTTTTTATGGCCATGCGGGGATTGCCGAAACCAAATACACTGGCCGATGTTCCTACCTATGTTCTGATTCCAGCCTTTATACTCAATGAACTCACCGTGGCGTTTAAAATAGGCATACTTCTTTTTATTCCCTTTATTATTATCGATATGGTTGTGGCCAGTGTACTTATGTCCATGGGTATGATCATGCTTCCGCCGGTCATGATATCCATGCCCTTTAAACTTATTTTGTTTGTGCTGGTTGATGGATGGGGTCTTTTAACCGAACAGCTCGTGCGTTCCTTTTTTTAAGGGGTAAGTCATGGGAATTGGCGAAATTGTAACGTTAATGCGGGGAGGAATCTTTCAGGTTATTATTCTTTCTGCTCCCATTTTGCTGACCGCTCTGGTTGTGGGCCTTATTATTTCCATACTTCAGGCGACGACTTCGATCCAGGAACAGACCCTGACCTTTGTACCTAAAATAATTGCCATATTATTGATATTGGCCTTGTTGGGTGAATTCATGTTTTCATCCTTGGGTGATTATACCGTACAGCTCTTTAAAATGATTCCGTCCATGGCGAGGTAGCACATGTTGGAACAGATCCTGGCGAATGCACCGCTTTATTTACTCATCGCTGTCAGGGCCCTTGCTATGATAGAGGTTGCTCCCCTCATTTCTTCCGATGCCATACCCCAGGTTACTAAAGTTGCTCTGGCGGGCTTTGCTGCCTTTGCAGTTTTCCCTCAGGCGGCGACTATCAGCTTACCTGCGGAAGTATTTAATCTGGCGTATCTTGTTCTTGTCATTGGAGAAGCCTTTATAGGTATCATTATCGGCTTTTATCTCACTATCATCTATTCTGCTTTTTCCTCCGCTGGACAATTTTTCTCCCTTCAGATGGGTTTCGGTGCATCGGAAACCTATGACCCCCTTGCGCAAATTGAAAACCCCCTTATGGGTCAGTATTTAAACCTTATAGGTATGCTGGTGTTTCTTTCAGTGGATGGATTCCAACAGCTTTTTCTGGGCGGTTTTCAGCGCTCTGTCCAGGCTTTTAATGTCTTAAGCCTGGTGAATGCCCGGAACGGAATTTTACTTACATTGCTGAAAGGCCTGAGCCAGCTTTTTATAGATGCCCTTGTCATGTCCATGCCAATTCTGGGAACCCTGTTCCTTGTGTCCCTTGCCATGGGGCTTCTTTCCAAAGCGGCCCCCCAAATGAACCTGCTGACCGAAGGTTTTCCCATTTCCATTACTGTGGCTTTTTTCCTCATTATGGCTACCATGCCTTTTTTGGTAGAAGCCTTTGCCTATGTCATTAATAACGGTTTCAGCCTTCTTGAAAAGCTTATCATCTCAATAGGAAAACCCCTATGAGTAAGACCAGTTTTAAGCAGCTTCTCGAAGAAACCATATCACTTCAAAATGCACTTTCCATAGACCTCCAATGGTTTGCTGCTGAAGATGAAGGTCGAACAGAAGAGCCTTCGGAATATAAAATACGGAAGGCCCGCGAAGAAGGCAGGGTTGCTAAAAGCCAGGAACTCGTGGGGTCCCTGGGACTATTGCTCCCAACGCTAACACTCATTTTCCTTGGGCCTTCTCTGTTTAGAACCTCTTTGGAAATGATTCGATTCTTTTTCACCCGAATAAATGAGACTGAATCGATCTTTAATGGAACCTTTTTCATGGCTTTTATTTCCTATTTTTTGCGTCTTGCATTGCCGGTAATTTCTGTGGCCATGATCTCAGGTATAATTGCGAATCTGGTACAGACAGGCTTTCTTTTTACCACGAAACCCCTGGTTCCAAAATTTTCAAAGATTGTACCCCGTCTCGGCCAATATTTTCAGCGTACCCTTTTTTCGGTTGAGGGCCTTTTTAACTTTGCAAAGTCGGTGGTTAAAATCGCTATTATCGGGATTGTGTCCTATGTTATTATCAGTTCAAAAATCGAACAACTTGCTCGGCTCCAAACCGCAACCCTTTGGAAGGGTTTTACTACTATCGCAGGGCTTACTGCCCAACTATTAATCATTGCATCTTTACTTTTGCTGGGTCTTTCAATTCCTGACTATCTTTTCCAGCGCTGGCAATATATGGAATCCCTCAAAATGACTAAACAGGAAGTAAAAGAGGAGCGGAAAATGTACGAGGGAGATCCGCTCATTAAAAGCAGACTCAGGCAGCGAATGCGGGAACTGCTTTCAAGAAATATGGCTGCCAATGTACCAAAGGCCGATGTGGTTATCACCAACCCGACCCACTATGCGGTTGCGCTGGAGTGGAATAAGGAAACCATGCCGGCTCCTATGGTAAGCGCTAAAGGAGCGGATGAAGTAGCACAAAGAATAAAGGAGATAGCCAAGGAACATGGGGTTCCCATTGTGGAAAACAAACCTTTAGCGCGGGCACTGTACGCAGAAGTCGAAATTGGGGATATAATACCAGAAACATACTATCAGGCCATTGCCACAGTGCTGGCCCATGTATATAAGATTAACGAAGAACGCCGTAAAGCGGCGGTATAAAGGGAAAAGTGATACATGTCCGATGCCCGTAGAATTTTAAGCGACAGTTTTCTAAAGGATAGAAGCGACCTGTTTGTAGCCGTCGGCGTGGTCGCCGTGGTTATGATGCTCATCATTCCGCTGCCGACGGTACTGCTCGACGCCCTCATGGCTCTCAACCTTGTATTGGCTCTCCTTATTTTATTGATTGTCCTTTACACAAAGCGGCCGACAGATTTCAGCATTTTCCCTACCGTGCTCCTTGTATCTACCGTCTTCGGGCTTGCTATTAACGTTTCATCCACACGGCTCATTCTTTCCCAGGGGGCCCGTTTCGACGGTAAAATGATAAAGGCCTTTTCATCCTTTGTTGTCGGCTCAGGGGGAACCGAAGGCCTTGTTATAGGGTTTGTTATTTTTATTGTCATTATTGCAGTGCAAGCCATAGTTATTACAAAGGGCGCCACCCGGGTTGCGGAAGTGGCTGCCCGCTTTGCCCTGGATGCTCTTCCGGGTAAACAGATGGCCATAGAAGCGGAATACAATTCCGGTGCTATTACCGAGGAAGAGGCTTTCCGCAGAAAAAATGAACTCCAGCGGGAAGTTGACTTTTACGGAGCCATGGATGGTGCCAGCAAATTTGTTTCGGGAAACGTAAAGGTTGGTATATTTATAACGGTAATTAATGTCCTGGGCGGTATTATCATTGGGGTCAGTCTTCATGGAGAAAATATACTCACCGCCCTTGGCACCTATACTACCTTCTCGATCGGCGATGGCCTGCTCTCCCAGTTCCCGGCCCTGCTTGTTTCTACCGCCACGGGTATTATCGTTACCCGCTCTATTTCAGATGGTACCTTCGGTTCTGATGTAACAAACCAGTTTTCCCGGGATGCGCGAATATATTGGATCGGTGCCTTTGTATTAGCCGCCCTGGCCCTTATGCCCGGTTTCCCCTGGTATGTGCTCATTCCGCTTTCACTGACACTGGGCGTTACGGCCTACCGTTTAGGCCAGGGTAAACTGAAGGCTCAGGAAGCGGAAAAGACAAAAACATCGGCAGCTAAAAAACCCGCCGATGAAGCCGCTGAAATGTCGCCGGTGGTTCCCCTAGACCCCCTTTCTCTGGAACTAGGATATGGCCTTATTCCCCTGGTCGATCGGGACAAGGGGGCGGAACTCCTTGAACGGGTCCACCGGATTCGCCGTGAGTCGGCGCTGGATCTTGGACTTGTCATTCCCCGTATCCGTATTATTGATAATATGCGCCTCGAACCCTCCGAGTACTGTTTTAAAATAAAAGGCGTTGATGTGGGCCGGGGCAAAATCCGCATGGGTTATTTTTTGTGCATCAATCCCGGCGGGGTGACTGAAGAAATACCGGGCGAAAAAACAAAGGATCCCGCCTTTGGTCTTCCTGCCCTATGGATCAGCGAAGACCGCCGGGAAGAGGCCGAACGGGCTGGTTACACCGTAGTGGATCCACCCTCCATCATTGCAACCCATTTAACAGAAATTATAAAACGTCATGCTTCTGAAATCCTTGGGCGTCAGGAAACTCAGGCCATCCTTGAAACCCTTAAAAAAGAGTATCCTGCGGTGGTGGAAGAAGCCCAGAAACTGCTTTCTCTCGGTGAGATTCAAAAGGTACTGCAATCTTTGCTCAAAGAGCAGGTATCAATCCGCAACATGGTAGCTATTTTGGAAGCCCTGGCGGACTTTGCGCCGGTTACCAAGGATACCCAGTTCCTAACCGAAAAGGCTCGCCAGGCCCTGGCGCGGCAGATCTGCCTCCAGTATGCCGATGAAGAGCGGACCCTCAGAGTGTTGACCATAGAGCAGTCTTTGGAACAAAAAATAATAGACAGCCGGGTAGAAACATCCAGCGGAGTCGTTGCTGCCCTGGAGCCGAGCCTGCAGCGGGCCTGGATTAAGGCCCTCTCCCGGTCGGTGGCAGCCATGCAGGAGCAGGGGATGATACCCATCGTACTCTGTTCCGAAGCAGGCCGGCCTCTGGTAAAGTCCAGTACAGAGCGGGAAATCCCTGATCTGGTGGTCCTTTCTGTTCCGGAAATTGTATCGGATATCACCGTAGAAGCGGTAGGCGAAATAAGGGTTGAATAGAAAAAGGAAACGGTATGGAATATTTTACTGAACAGGCACCTACCCATGCAGAATGTATTCGCAAAATAAAAGAAAAGTATGGGGAAAACGCTAAAATATTGATGAAAAAATCAATCCGAATTGGCGGCTTTTTAGGGCTCTTCGCCAAAGACGGCGTAGAAATGACGGGAATAGTAAATAATGAGCCTATTCGGTATGCCGCTGATCCACTTAAGAATGTACGAAAACCTCTGGACCTGGAAGAGGAAAAACGAAAAATCCTTGCCATGGCAGGCAAACCTGATCCATCTATTCAAACGGTTTTGCAGGAAGTACGCAGCTTAAAGGAAAAATTGGAAACAGCCCAAATACAGGGCAAACCAAGCGAAGAACATCAGACTATAGCTAAGATCGGAGATCTTTTGTATTTGAACGATTTTTCTCATGGCTATACCCAGGCAATCCAAAACAGGATAAAAAAAGAATTTTCCCTGGAAGCCCTCGAAGATTATGATACAGTGCAGGATAAGGTTGTCGAATGGATCGGCGAAAGCGTGAATCTATACCGGGAACCGGATTTTAAATTCCGGCCCCGGGTTTTTGTGTTGGTCGGGCCCACCGGCGTGGGCAAAACGACCACTATTGCAAAGCTTGCCGCCCTGTATGGCCTTGGCATCAATGGTACGAATCCTCTTTCAGTCAGGATGATAACCATAGACAATTACCGGATCGCGGCAAAACAGCAGATAGAAACCTACGGTGAAATCATGCAAATACCCGTTTCCTGTGTAGAAACCTATGAGGACCTGCGAAAAACATTAGCCATGTATGCCCAAGAAGTCGATCTCGTATTAGTAGACACCATCGGCAAAAGTCCCCGGGATGCGGTAAAGCTCGCGGAGATGAAACAAATACTTTCAGCCTGCGGAAGCGGTGCTGAAGTACACCTTGCTCTTTCAGCTTCTACCAAGTCCAGCGATATTAAAGAGATCATGCAACAGTATGAACCTTTTAATTATCGCTCCATTATAGTCACCAAGCTTGACGAGACCAGTCGAGTTGGAAATATCATCAGCGCCGTAGCAGAACGGGGTAAATCCATTTCCTTTATTACCAACGGACAAAGGGTTCCCCAGGATATCGAACAGGCGACGGCGGTCCGGTTTTTAATCAACCTGGAAGGATTCCGAATTAATCGGCAGCGAATCGAAGAAAAATTTGCATTAGCACAGCAAGTAGGTTTATAAAACTATTTTTTTACGGAGATTTTCATGGAAGACCAGGCAGAACAGCTTCGTGAACTGATGAGGGCAAAAAATAATAGCAGCCAAACCGTCCCCTCCGGCGCTTCCACCAAGCAAGCTCGGAAAACAAGGATTATTACCGTTGCCAGCGGAAAAGGCGGTGTAGGTAAAACCAATGTCTCGGTCAATATGGCCCTGGCTTATGCACGGCTTGGAAAAAAGGTTATAGTTATGGATGCTGACCTGGGGCTTGCCAATGTAAACGTAATGCTTAACATGATACCAAAGTACAACCTTTATCATGTCATCAGAAAGCAGAAAACCATGAAAGATATCCTCTTGGATACCGAATATGGTATTCAGATTGTCGCAGGAGCTTCGGGTTTTTCCAAAATTGCAAACTTGAGCGAAGATGAACGGCAAAACTTTATACAGGAACTGTATACCCTGTCCAACGCGGATATTATCATTATAGATACCAGCGCGGGGGTTTCCAATAACGTGCTTTCCTTTGTGGCTGCGGCCGACGACGCGGTTATTGTCACAACACCCGAACCTACCGCAATTACCGATGCATACGGCATTATTAAAATTATTGCCACCGAAATTGAAAATCTTAACATGGGGCTTAAACTGGTGGTGAACCGGGTAAAAACCGTAGCGGAGGCTAAAAAAGTCGCGGACCGGATGATTAATATTGCAGGCCAATTCCTCAATTTAAAGGTCGACTATCTTGGCTTTATTTATGATGATCCTGCGGTTCCCCAGGCAGTACTGCGCCAGAGACCTTTTATGGTCTTGGATCCGAAAAGTAAAGCATCTCTCTGCGTACAGCATATTGTGGGCCGGATGGAAAAAACTGAAATTCGCCAGGATGGCGGGCTTGGTAACCTCATCAAGCGGCTCTTTGGCAGGGAATAATTTCCTTGACCAAGGGACTGTTCTGGCCTAGTCTTGTAGATGGAGCATGCTGGTGTTTGATCCAAAAATAAGCGCCCTCGTTGCGGGTATAGCCTTTATTCTTTCCTTCCTCTTTGGCCTTTTAGCAGGTGCTTCGTTTCTTATTGTGCTGCTCAGAGCTGTAATTTTTGCGATTTTTTTCTTTGTGTTCTCAGGTCTTGTCTACTGGCTTATTACCCAATTTATTCCAGAACTCTTAGAATCTCAAGGACCAAGCTCAGAAGGAGTTCAGGCAGAGGTTCCTGATCTCGGAGCAAAAGTTAATATTTCGGTAGGAGAAGAAGAGCCAGTCCCTGAAAACACCCTTTCTGCTCAGCTTATGAAAGAAGGATTAGAGGAAGATGAATTCATTTCTGAAAAAGCTCTGGACCAGAAGGACGAAGACGGATATACTGAACAGAAAGAAGTTACGGCCCGAACAGAAAGTACGGTAGAATCAAGTCCAAGTCCGGCGATCCCCTTAGGGGTAATCGACGATGTTGATGAACTGCCTGATTTGGAAAGAATGTCAGATGCCTTTGTGATGCCACTTTCAGAGGGATCGGAGGTTGATGAACCATCAACTGTTGCTGATATAAGCACTCCGGCTAGAAAGACCGGTTCTTCAGCAGCTTTTGATCCTAAAGAAATGGCGATGGCAATACAAACCATTTTGAAACGGGACCAGAAAGGATAGGGTATGGGGAATGTCCTCCTGGAGCAAAAAACGGAAGAAGAACTCTGGCTTGCTTATAAAAAAACCAGGGATCCAAAGATCCGTGAAACATTTATAAAACAGTACGCACCTCTGGTAAAATATGTAGCCGGCAAAGTCGCAGTGGGCATGCCCCATAACGTCGAATTCGACGACCTGGTAGGTTTTGGAGTCTTCGGGCTCCTGGATGCCATAGAAAAGTTTGATCCAGAAAAGAACGTAAAATTTAAAACCTATGCGGTTACAAGAATTCGAGGTGCTATTTTTGATGAACTTCGCTCCATCGATTGGGTTCCCCGGTCGGTGCGGCAGAAAACAAAAGAACTGGAAGACACCATTGGAGCTCTGGAAGCCCAATTAGGGCGCACTGCTTCTGACCAGGAAATAGCCCAGGCTCTTGGAATGACCGAAGAAGATTTCCTGAAAACCATGATGCGCATTTCGGGTACCTCTATCTTGTCATTAAATGATGTTTGGTTTTCCGGCGATGAAAATGACAAGGTTTCCATCGGAGAAAGTATCGAAGCTCCCTCCAGCCTTAACCCTGACATCATTGTTGAAAAAGACGAAATACGGCGTATCATTGTAGAAGCTATAAACGAATTGCCAGACAAGGAAAAAAAGGTTCTTGTCCTCTACTATTACGAAGATTTAACCCTTAAAGAGATAGGCCAGGTGCTGGAAGTTACCGAATCACGGGTATCGCAGCTCCATACAAAGGCAATCCTAAGACTGCGAGCTAAGTTAACCAACATCCGAAAAGGTATTATGTAGGAGCGGCACCCATGATCGATTTTGTCCAGCTACAGGAAAGAATAAAGAAACAGCTGGAACGGGACCGGACAATCCGATCGGTGGAAGCTGAAGGGGACACCCTGGAAGAAGCGGTGGTAAATGCTGCAACACTGCTGGGGGTGAGTGTAAAAAAAGTAGAATACGAAGTCTTAGAACGGGGAAATCCTGGTTTTTTTGGAACCGGGAAAAAAAGCTGGCGTATCAATGCCTATGAAAAGGCAGAAAAGCAGGAAACCGCATCTCTCTTTGAAACAGCCGGGCCAGAAATTACCATCGCTGCGCCGATTATCGAAGATAAGGATGGCGAAGCCTTTGTTCACTTAAGCCCTGAAGGCGCCTTCCTTAAAGTTACATCGCCAAAAGGTAAGGGTAGAAAAGCGACTGAAAAGCAGGCTATGGAAGCCTTAAATAGGCGGGCTGTCAGAGATATCAATGAAGAACTGGTATCTCGGGTAGTAAAAGAAGCCGCTGGGGAATATGTAAAAGTTGGCACCTTTATTCAAAATCCTGCGAACGATGCGATTATTACCGTTGACATCGCTGACCAGGAGATGAAGGCCTATATCTATGTGACTCCGCCTGGTCCGGGGGGCTGTGACCTTTCCTCGGAAACCATACTCAGTTTTCTTCGTAACAACCGGGTCATACACGGCATAAAAGAAGAGGTGCTGCAGGAATTTACCGATAAGCCAAAATATAAAGAAATGGTGCTTGTGGCTGAAGGCAGCCGGCCGGTCAATGGCCGCGATGCTTATATTCAATATAACTTCGATACGGATCAGTCAAAAATAAAGCTGCGAGAAGGGGCAAACGGAAAAGTAGATTTTAAGGAACTGAATATAATTCAAAACGTGGTGGAAGGCCAGCCTCTGGCCCGCAAGGTTCCCGCAGAACGGGGTGTTCCCGGCAAGACCGTAACAGGAAAAGTTATTCCCGCAAAGAACGGCAAAGATATACCCATGCCGATTGGCAAAAATGTCCATGTCGGCGATGACCAGCTTACCATTATTGCCGATATGAACGGGCAGGTAGTCTTAAGCGGGGGAAAAATCAATGTGGAGCCCATATACACTGTACAGGGAGATGTAAACCTTCGAACAGGAAATATTATCTTTCTTGGTACGGTTATTATTACCGGGAACGTGGAAGATGGTTTCTCGGTAAAAGCTGCCGGCAATATCGAAATTCATGGTACCGTAGAAAAGGCTGAATTAGATGCGGAAGGTGACATCATTGTTCACCAGGGTATCACCGGAAAAAGCAGCGGCTTTGTCCGTGCCGGACGCTCGATTTGGGCCAGGTTTATCGAAAATGCCATAGTAGAAGCGGGCAACATGGTGGTCGTTTCCGACGGTATCATCAACTCCCAGGTAAATGCGAACAAGAGCATTATCTGCCAGGGAAAACGGGCAAATATTGTAGGCGGACGGCTGCGGGCTGCGGAAGAGATTAATGCAAAGGTCCTGGGAAGTCCCGTGAGCGGTACCGAAACGATATGCGAGGTTGGTTTTGATCCGAAAAGCAAGGAAAAACTTGACCAGCTTATATCTAAAAAAGAGATCCTGGGCAAGCAACTGGAGGATATCGAACTTAATTTGCGTACTCTGGTAAGCATTAAAAAACAAAGAAAGTCTTTACCGGAAGACAAGGAAGCCTATTTACAGGAACTCATGGAACGGCGCCAGTTTGTAATGCGGGATATTCAGGCCATCGAAGAGGAAATTGCATCGATTCAAAATTATCTTAATACACTTAAAGTTCGCGGAAAAGTCTCTGCTTCCAGCAAGGTGTATCCTGGTGTAAAAATTATTATCCGTGATGCAAAAGAGGATGTAAAAAGCGAATACCGTGCGGTTACCTTTGTGTTGGAGAACAACCTTATTCGGGTAACTAAATATGAAGAACCGGATGAGGAAGCGAAGCGAGGCCCCGATGGCTATTCAACCAATTGATTTGCAGACCCTTTTTACCCAAATGGACAAGGTTGGAAAACAAAAGACGGCTGAGAAAGAAGGCCTTATGCTTCAGCAGTCCCTGCAGGGTGCAGCGGAACTTAAAAAGACAGAAGAAAAGGTCCGCTCCGTTACAGAAACTAAGGAGCCGGAAGACGGAGCCGAACGGATAAAAGATAGAACTTCTAAAAAACAGAACCAAGAGGGATGGACCGAAAAAAGAGATGAAAAAAAGGAACAAGCCGAAGAACCTGTATCCGATGTCATCAAGGATCCCGATCTTGGAAAACATATTGATGTAAGCGGTTAGGGATAATGGAAATTTCATTTATATTTTCGGTGGCGAGCCTCATTTTGTGGGCCTTTTCTTTTCTATATGTCCGATCCCTTATTATTAAACGCACAAGCAAGGACCGCATTCTTGCGGAATTTCGCGATGAAGTGGATCGCCTTATTGCCGACATAGATGCCGCCACAGACCGGGATATTGGTCTTATCGAAGACCGACTTAAGACCCTCAAAGCTTTGCTGGATGAAACAGACAAACGTATACTCTCTTATACTAAAGAATTGCAACGGAGGGCTATGCAGGAACAGGCCTATGCGGAGCTCGGGAGGCGGCAATCGGCCGCCCGGCCAGTCCAACGGAATCCTATTACACAGGAAAGACAGGATAGTCTGTTTGATGAAAACAAGGCGGCATCGCAAACCGTCGAGAAAACGGTGCAAGCTGAAGAATCCGCAGTCGAAACACCTCAACCAATACAAACCCCGCGCTTTGTGAAGGCTGAGAAAGAAATTAAGCCGAAACCGCCATCATTTTCGGAACAGGTTCTAGAATTGTATCTTGCGGGTTTTTCTCCCGAACTGATTGCCAGTAAGCTTAAGGTAACCGTGGCAGAGGTCGATTTGGCAATTAACGTGTCGGGAAAAAGCAGGGGTAGCAGCCCTACCTAGTCTCCGTTGGAACCGCTTCCTGCTCAAGGCGGGTGTCTATCTGAGAAAGGTTTACCACCTCGTCGGTGCTCAAGATTTTATCCATATCCAAAATAATGATAAATTTACCATCCTTTTTGCCAATACCCTGGATATATTCTACCGCCAGGTTGTGACCGAATCGGGGAGCAGCCTCAATCTCCTGGTCTTCTAACTCTATCACTTCCTGAACAGAATCCGCCAAGGCTCCGATAATAAGGAGCCCCTCCCTGCTTTTTATATCCAGCACGATAATAGATGTGTCTTTTGTCACCGGTACTTCGGGCATACCGAATTTACTCCTGAGGTCAATGACGGGTATACCCATACCCCGTAGGTTTATAACCCCCTTCATGTAGGCCGCAGTCTGGGGAAGCCGGGTAATCGGTACATACTCCAATACTTCACGGACCGAATAGACGCTTACCGCATATTGTTCCTGATCAAGACGAAAGGTAAGGTATTGGTTGATCTTTCCCATGTTAAGCCTCCATGAGCGGCCTGCAGCTTGCCTTATTGTTTATGGTGGCAGGCGAATACAATGCCCACAAAGAATTTTACTGCATCCGGCTAGTCACGTCAAATTTAAAAAGCCGGCAAAGCGTGTGCAAGCCCTGCCGGCCTATAATTGCTTATTGCAGCTTTAGCTGCTAGAGCTGGAACCTAACTCCCAAGGAACCGCCGTAGCTGCCGTCGCTGAAGTTATAGAGCCCGGTAAGATCCAGGCGCAGCACAAGAATATTGAGCGAAAGGCCGCCAAAGGCCCGGAATGCCAAGCCGTTGTTGGCAAAGTAGGAAGAAATCCCCGTGGCGGAAATGTCTGGCGGGGTGATGCCGTTTTGAGAAAGAGTATCTTTAATCTGCTGAAGCTGGCTGTCTGAAATAGTATTTCCGTCATATTTAATAGCACTCTTCACAAAATAACCCGCCTTGGACATGCCATAGCTTGCGCCAAGTCCTGCATAGGGGGTAAAAATTAAAAGACCCTTGGATACTTGAGCCTTCAGATCTATGGTGGTGGTTTCCCAGGAAAGGCCAAGCTCCGGCTTTGTCGCAGTGATAGTATATGTTTTATTATTGTGAGTATCA
>JAIWNU010000119.1 GCA_020216655.1 Treponema sp.
TGAGGTGTACCTGGGTCATAAGGACCGCCGCAACCGCGCCAAGGAAACCGGCTAAAAAGCCGACAGAAAGGTCGATGTGCCGGATGACGATAATCAAGGTCATACCCACCGCGAGAACCGCGATATACCCGGTCTGGTTCAGCAGGTTAGCGATGTTACGGGAGGATGTAAAATTCCCGTTGGTAAAAATACTGAAAATAATCATAATTGCCACGAGGGCGATATACATTGCGTATTCCCGCAGGTTTCTGCGGAGCATGGTTCTAATTTCTTTATAGGCCATTTTTTCCTCCAAAATCCTAATATTGGGTAGCGAGTTCCATGACCCGTTCCTGGGTGGCTTCGCTGATCGGCAATTCGCCGGTTATTTGTCCGTTAGCTACGACATAGACCCGGTCGCTCATACCGAGGACCTCTGGCAATTCCGACGAAATCATAAGGATGCTCATGCCCCGGGCTACAAGCTCATTCATGAGGGTGTAAATTTCATATTTAGCGCCCACATCGATACCTCGGGTCGGTTCGTCCAGGATAAGCAAGTCCGGTTTGGCAAAAAGCCATTTGGCAACCGATACTTTCTGCTGGTTGCCGCCGGACAGATTCAACACTAACTGCTGAATACTGGGGGTTTTAATCGTCATATCCTTGACGTATTCGGAAGCAACTTGGATTTCCTTTTCATCAATAATAACGCCCTGTTTTGTTGCCACTTCTTCCAGGTTTGCCATGGTTATATTGGTCTTAATGGGCTGTATTAACACAAGACCATTTCGTTTCCGGTCTTCTGAGGCATAGGCCATACCAGCCTCAATTGCTTCTGCCGGGTGATTGAATCTCTGGCTCTTACCTTTGAACACCAGCTCTCCGGAAATCTCGTAACCGTCGGGATTCCCGAAAAGGCTTCGGGCAAGCTCAGTGCGGCCAGAACCCATAAGACCCGCGAGTCCTACAATTTCGCCCCGCCGGATCTTGAAATTGACATTTTTAAGAACCGTACGGCCCAGCTTAGGATCAAAGGCAGTCCAGTTCTTTACTTCGATAACCACATCATCCCAAATTCTGGAATTGCGTTTGGGATAAATATTTTCGATAGACCGGCCGACCATGTGCTTGATCAGCACCTGTTCGGTAACCTTGTCCTTTTCCCGGTCCATGGTGCAGATTGTCTTGCCGTCCCGGAGGACCGTAATGGTATCCGCAATGCTCAGTACTTCTTTAAGTTTATGGGAAATCATGATGCAGGTGACACCCTGACTCTTGAGTTCCCGGATAATATTCAATAGGTTTTCGCAGTCGTCTTCGTTCAAGGCTGCGGTGGGTTCGTCCAGAATCAGCAATTTTACATTTTTGCTGAGAGCTTTCGCAATTTCTACAAGCTGCTGTTTTCCGATTCCCAGGTCTTTTATTTTAGTTGTGGGATTAACCTTAAGGTGAACCCGTTCGAGCAAAAGCTCTGTTTCTTTTATCATTTCATGGGTATCTATGGTAAAGCCCCGTTTTATTTCATGACCAAGGAGCACATTTTCATAGACCATCATTTCCGGAACCAGGGCCAGTTCCTGATAGATAATTCCTATACCGGCTTCCTCGCTGTCATGGATGCCGTTAAATTTTACTTCCTTTCCATCAAAAATAATTTTTCCCTGAAATTCGTGATGCGGATAAACGCCGCTTAAAATTTTCATCAGGGTTGATTTACCAGCTCCATTCTCACCAACGAGGCAATGTATTTCTCCCTTTGCTACCGAAAAGGTTACATCGCTGAGAGCCCGTACCCCGGGAAAGGTTTTGGTGATATGCTGCATTTCCAGTATGGATTCGCTCATTGGATTACCTGCTCATAATGTATTAAAAGCCAAACAATGGATTGTCCGGAGATCCTCTTTTGTTTCTCCGGACAACCACATTCCCAGACTTTCATGCAGCCCTAAAAACGAGCCTGCCACGGCAGGCTCAGGCTGCAAACCCTGTAAGCAGCGCCTACAGGGCCGATTTGTACCGGTTATTTATTTCAGACCGGTAAACTTGTCAGCGGGCCAGTAACCGGAATCAATGATTTCTTTCTTTACATTCTCTTTGGTTACGGTCACGATAGCGGTGGGCTTTGCAGGAACATCCTTCTTGCCGTTGTTGTAGTAGGCGGTAACAGGAGGAGTCTGGCCCTTCATATAGGCAATTGCTGCATTGATAGCATCCTGAACCAGGGTGCGGACGTCCTTAAGGACGGTCATGGACTGTTTGCCATCGATGATGTACTGGATGGACGCGATTTCAGCATCTTGGCCGGTGATGTAGTACTGCTTTACAGCCTTGTCAGCGGCGAATGCATCGGCGATAGCCCGGGCGGTACCATCGTTAGGAGCGCAGATGTATACGGTGCCCTTGGCATCGGCGCCAACAGCGGTCAGGTTCGCTTCAGCCTTGCTCTTCGCATCGTTGAAGTTCCAGTTGGTGGTAACCTGGCCAATGATCTGGGCCATTTCATCGCGGGTCAGTTTAGCCTTATCTTTAAGGGCGACAGCCTTGTCGGAGTTGCGAACGATATAGGTTCCGTCAGCAATCTTGGGCTGCAGCTTGCTCCAGGCACCTTCGAAGAAGAGGAACGCGTTGTTGTCAGAAGCAGCACCAGCATAGATATAGAGGTTGTTGTTCTTGGAACCGGCGGGAACCTTGGAATTGAGGTAATCACCCCAAGCGGCACCAACCTGGACGCTGTCGAAGGTTACATAGTAATCAACAGAGGTGGTTCCGGTGATAAGCCGGTCATAGGAAATGACCTTTACACCTGCCTTAGCAGCGAGGTCGGCAGCAGCGGCTGCGGCAGCACTGTCATGGGGGCAGATAACCAGAACTTTAATACCCTGGCTGATCAGGGATTCGACATTTGATTTTTCCTTGGCAGAATCGCCCTGGCTGAACAGAACGTTGGCGGTAAAACCAGCGGCCTTCAGGGCATCCATGAACCGGGTCTGGTCCTGAATCCAGCGGGGCTCATCCTTGGTCGGCAAAACGATACCAACCTGGGTCTTGCCAGCTTCGCCCTGGCCACTTGCAAACACACCGCCGATAACGGCTACAGAGAGCAGTGCAATGAACAAACCACGTACCAGTTTCATTGCTTCCTCCTACATGGGGACTTTTTATCTGCAGTTACTAAGAACTGCAGTGACAGGGCAGCTGAACCAGCCCCCTGCCGAGTACCAGTGTCCCCCGGTTTTTAGAATCCCGCATCAGGAAAGAATTTGCATTTTTCTGGTATTTTTTAATATTTTATGTACTACAAACCGAATAGCACTTTTTTAACATACAAGAGAGTCAAATTTATCCTGGTTTGAGACCAGCTATTCCTTCTTTTTATGATTGGGAACATTCCTGAATACATCCTGATAGCTGTGAAAACCGTCCTTGATTACTGTTTTC
Organism: Treponema sp.; assembly: GCA_020216655.1. Taxonomy (GTDB): domain Bacteria; phylum Spirochaetota; class Spirochaetia; order Treponematales; family Breznakiellaceae; genus Gracilinema. The sequence continues at coordinate 3,421 of JAIWNU010000119.1, forward strand.
TCCAGGGTGTCCTTGGTTACAAGAATAGGTTCGAGTTTAACATAGGGAACATTATATAAACCATCAAAGATAGTCGATGTGGCAGGAAGCTTTTCTCCCTTCGCAAGCATAACCGCCAGAGCAGCCGCCTTGAGCGACAGCCGTTCGATAGGTTTGTAAATCGTGGCAAACTGGCTCCCTTCAGCAACCCGCTGGCAGGCGGAAAGCTCCGCATCCTGACCGAGGACGAGTGTTTTTCCTAGCATCCGGTTCTCCGAAAGCACACCAATGACTGTTTCTGCCAGCATGTCGTTTCCGCAGAGGACCACATCTATGTTTTTTTCTTCCGACAGTAATTGTTCAAACCGAGATTTTACTTCATCACTTATCCAGTCGGAGGGCCATATTTCCTTAATGAGATTGATTTTACCTGCTGCAATTTGGGGATCCATCACCTTGTGATAGCCCTTGTTGATCATATAGGCGTTATTATCAGTTATAGCTCCGTTAATAATAACATAGTTGCCCTCAGGCTTTGCAGACAGGGCTGCGCTTGCCATGAGAGAACCGACCTCTTCGTTGTCAAATGAAATATAAAGGTCTACATTAGCCCGGTTTACAAGCCGGTCGTAACTAATGACGGGAATATGCCTGCGCACAACAGAGCGACAGATATCGGTTAATTTATCCGCATGGTTAGGGATAACCACAAGCACATCAATTCCAGAATCTACGAGGTTTTTAATCTGGGCAATCTGGGTTTCCGCATCCTGGTTTGCAACCCGGAGTTTTACCGAGGCATCCAAATCGGTAGCAGCGCGGGTAAAGCTGTCCACATCGCGCCGCCAGCGCTCTACCACAAGAGAGTCCAGAGAAAGGCCGATGACCGGCTTATAGGTATCCGATTTTTTAGCATTTCGAGTGCAGGAAATAGTTACCGTGCTTGCAATAACAAGGAGGCCAAAACCAACAAGGATCCGTTTCATAGTCTATCTGCTCCTTCTGGATTTTGTCTCAGGAATTCAACATATTCTGTCGGAGTCATTCCAATCCAGTTTTTAAAAAGACGGGTAAAATAGTTTGGGTCCTGGTAACCGCAGGCATTACTGACATCCTTTATCGAAAGGTTGTCCTGGCGGAGCAGTTCCTTAGCCCGTTTAAGCCGGTACTCAATGAGGGTACGGGCAAAACCGGTTCCCAGCTCTTCCGAAAAAAGCCGGGATAGGCTGGCAGGCGCAATCCCGAGAATTTCTGCCACCTGTTCAAGGCTTATTGGTTCTGCAAAGTGGTTTTCCATATACTGGAGGGCTCGTTTTGCGGTCGGTGAAATTTTTCTCTTTTCTCTCGCCCGTTCCAAGATTCTGGAGAGCTTTTCCCTGGCTCTTTCTAAAAAGGAAGAAAGGAGATTGTGTTCCCACAGAGAAATAAGCTCCCGATAGTCAAGCAATTGTTTTATTTCCTGGTCTGACAGGGAAGCTGATTCAGCTAACTGTCCGACTATGAGAGAAATAATTCCGAGGAACCGATAGAGGTCTTCGCTGCCATGGAAGCCCCGGACCATAAGCTGCTCTAAAATAGTTTCATAAATCCGCTGGATCTGTCCCAGATTCGCATCCCTGGCTGCAGACGCAAGCTCTCGTTCCAATGCGGGAGGCCAGATTAAAGACTCGTTCGTGTGGAGAGCCTTTGGCTGAAGAAGTATTTGGTTCAGCGCTGTATCCCACGAATCATGGAGCGATTCCAGAGGAAGGATTTCTCCAGGGAACAGAGACAGCCTCCCGAGATTTATTTCGGGTGCAAAGGCCGATTCAAGATTTTGCAGTACCTTTTGCAGCCTTTCAGTATCCTGCTTTTTAAGAGAAACGAGGATGGGGGCATACTGCCCTTCTTCCAGGCTGCCTATCAGGGCCTCAGTCTTGTATTGGACATATTCTGACAACCGTTTATAGAGGCCTGCCACTGGTTCATCATCAGAAGCACGAATAAAGGCAATAACAATGGCTGCATCTTCAGATTGCAGATTCAGGGTTTTCCGGATTATCGATAGCTCCCGCTGGTAGGAAACGCCGTTCTTAATGCGATAAAAAAACGCGTCTTTTATGAGCGGAGCAGCTTGATGATCCTGTTCTGCCAGCTGGAGCTTAAGTTTTTCCAGTTCCCTGCTGCGATCCACATATTGGGAGGCGGAATGCAGGGCTATTTCCAGCCGTTCTCGGGAAACGGGTTTTAAGATATAGTCACACACGCCAAGGCTGAGGGCTTCCCGGGCGATGTCGAACCGTTCATAGGCGGTGATTAAGACAAAGGCCTTTGAACCACCTAAGGAGCTTATCGACTTGATTGCCTCTAACCCCGATATGCCCGGCATCTGCACATCCATAAGTACAATATCCGGTACCAGGTCTCGAGCTTTTTCTATAGCTTCCCTGCCCGATGCGGCGCTGCCGACAATAGTATACTCATCTGCAAAATACCGTTTTATGACAAGACTAAGTCCGGATATAATGGGTTGCTCGTCATCTACGATGAGAATTCGTTTCATCCGTGCAGCTCCATGGGAATACTAATAATAACTTTGCTGCCCTGGCCTTCGGTGCTTTCTATGGCAACGTGACCGCGGCCTGCGGTAGAAAGGGTGACCCGGCGTATCACATTAAAGAGTCCGATGCCGCTATGTTCAGAATTATCATCCATTTTAGCGGCCTTCATAGCGGCCTCGATATCGTCCTTTTTCATTCCCTTGCCCGTATCGGCCACCGCGAGGCGGATAAACCGTCCCGCATCATCCAATTGGACGGAAATGGAAACCCGGCCGCCCTGCTCAAGGTCATGGAGGCCATGGGTGATAGCGTTTTCTATCAGAGGCTGCAGAACTAAGGCGGGAGTTTCATAGACCAGCGCCCGTTCATCAACATCAATATCAAACTGGTACCGATCGGCAAAGCGGAGCTTTAAGAGCCAAATGTATTTTTGCGCACAGTCCAGTTCTTCCGCAATAGGCACAAAACGGTTGGTAGGTTTAAGCACATAGCGGATAAAGTCCGCAAGCTTCTCCAGAAATTCGGCAGTAGTCTCATCCTGTTCTGCCAGGGCAAGCTGCCAGCCCGCCGAAAGGGTGTTGTAAAGAAAATGGGGATTAATCTGGGTCTGCAGGGCAAGGAGTTCCGCATCTTTTAATTTGTGCTGGTAGTCGAGCATCTGCATTTTCTGTTCCAAAAGCAGTTTTTCGAGCTCCGCCTTTTTATTGAGTTCTTCAAAGGCATTCTGTATGCTTTTCTGCATACGCTTAAAGGCCTGATTCAGGGTGCCGATCTCATCATCATCTTCATAGGGTGGGAGATTATAAGAATAGTCGCCCCGTTCAACCGCCTTAACCGTTTCTGAAAGATGTTCCAAAGGCTCAGTTATGATTGATGAATATCGCATCATAAAAATGGAACTCACCAGAAAGGCGAGCAGGATAAGCAGCAAATTGAGGAACAAAACAAGGCTTATATTATTCCGATACCCCATGAACGAAGACAGGGCTTCATCCAGGTAGAGGGTGTTCATTTTTTCCAAAAGGAATTTGATGAGCCCTTCGCTTTTTTTTGCTTCGTCGTATTGGCCCACATAGACTGCCACATTCCGGCCCCGCTTTGCCTGTACCGCGTTGTCTGTGGACACGAGATAATTGTCGAGCAGTATGGCCAGGTTCCGCTCTAAAAGCAGAAGTTGGTCGTCCTTTATTTCCCGGTTCAATTTCCCCGCTAAAACCTGCAGGTTGGAGGCATACCGGATATATTCCTTAAGGGACTCAGAGTTTTTTGCCCGCAGGTATGCGGTAAGGTTCTTCTGGGTCTCATCCAGGTTCTTGCAAATATCCTTAAGAACAAGATTATTCTGCAAAAGCAGATCGAAGCTCCGGGACAGTTCCATGGATGATATGGCTGTGTATATCATTACTACGGAAAGAATAAAGAGGATCACCATGGAGTTAAGTACAATGCGGTTCCGCAGACGGTGTTTCATCATTTTGTGGTCTTTCCGTATTTAGTGTAGGTCGAAACTTTGCTGATGGGAGCAAACTTAGACATGACGCCCTTTTGGGAAAGGGACAGGACTGCGGTTTCCCCCATTTTAATGGCGTCCCGTACTATGGTAGCCTGGATAACGCCCTTTTCGAGGAGCCGGGCCACATCTAAATCTTCGTCTGATCCGATAATGACAATTTTGCCCACAATACCGCGGTCTATAATAACCTGGGCTGCGCTCACCGTGCTGCGGGCGCTGGTACAGATAAAACAGTTCAATTCGGGAAAACGCTGGAGCATGGTGGTGCAGACATCCTCGCCCCCCAGTATGTTTTCTTCTTCCCGTTCGGCGGCTACAATTTTGCCCTGCTGTCTCCGGTTAATCTCAAAGATTGCGCCGTTCAAAAAGGGTTCTTCTGAAAGGATGAATGAATTAGGATTCCCCGCAGGCAGAATTACGCCGATGCGGGCATCCTTTCCCAGCAGGCCCAGGGCTACACTGACTGCTTCAGAGCCCTGTACGAAGGAATCGCTGGTAACCAAGGCTGGAATACCCTGCACAGGCTGGTCCATCGCAATAGGGACAAAGGGAATTTGTTTATCCTGGGCCTTGTCGGAAAAGCTTTTGATATCACTGCCCGGCGGGAAATACATGACAATGCCATCGGGCTTGGACCGCAATGCAATATCAAAAAATCGATATGCTTCGGCGGAAAGAAAAAACTGGTTTACCTCCACTTCGGGAGAATAGGATAACAGCTCAAGCCCTGCAGTTTCTTTGGTAGATCCCTGCTGGATTCCATAAAACAGGTTGATGAAAAAGGGATCGGAAATGGCGGGCAGTATGGCAATAAAATGCTTTTTAACCGTTTTAAGAGATGCAGGATTTCGCAGGACCGATCTGCCCAGTTCTTCTCTGCTTTTGCCTATCAAATAGATGTTTAAAGCTGTCGTAAAAGCCAGGGCAGTACCAAAAGCAATGAGCAAAACGAGGCTGAACCAGTTCTTTCGCATGGGCGTATTGTAGCATGGCAGGGCAGTAAAGGCTAGAAAATTTCTGTATAGCGATTTGTCCAGGAACCTCGACGGTCAGCCTGGTCTAGATCTTTTGAGTCCCGCACCGAAATAGCTTTTTTAAGTAACTTAAAAAATTCTGTTCGGGCCAATTCCTGGCCGCCAAGGCTGCGCAGATGTTCTGTTGGAACCTGACAGTCTATAAATTGCACTTCGTCATTAAAAAGGTTTTTAGCCAGGGTCAGGAAGGCCGCCTTAGAAGCATTCGGATACAAGGCAAACATGGACTCACCACAAAACACGTTTCCGATACGAATTCCGTAACACCCGCCTACAAGCCGGCCTTCCAAGTAGGCTTCGGCACTGTGGACCCATCCTAAACGATGCAATTCGGTATAGGCTTCTATTATATCCTCGCTGATCCAGGTTCCATTTTGTCCCGGTCGGGGTACGGAAGCGCAGCCATGAATGACCCCTTCGAAATCGGTGTCAAAACGGATGGTAAAAAGATGTTTTTTTAAGATTTTTCGCATTGATTCAGAAATATGGAGGGTTTCAGGATAGATTACAAAGCGGGGATCCGGAGACTGCCAAATAAGCGGATCCTCCGGATTATACCAGGGAAAAATCCCCTGTTCATAGGCCGAAAGCAGCATACCCGGCGAGAGGTTTCCTCCAATCGCCACAATCCAGTCTTCAATCTCTTCGGGATTGGGGAACTGAAGCCGTTCGCTCTCATTTAAATAGGGAAACCGCGGGTCCGGTCCGGGCCCGCGCCAATAACCCATTTAAGAAACCACCTCAATTTTATAAGCACCGTCGATCCAATCCGCCTTGGCAATGCCTCCGGAGGTAAGTCTGCCAAAGAGGACCTCGTCTACAAAGAAGCTCTTAATTTTATCTTCTATTAAGCGAGACACATTCCGGGCTCCAAATTCACGGCTGTATCCGTCCCGTGCAAGGGCCATGATGCAGGCCTCGGTGACCTCGAGCACCACCTTCTTTTCGGCAAGCTGCTGGCGGAACAGGTCCAATTCCTTGCGAACGATGGAAGCCACTATGTCCTGGTTCAGGTGTCCAAAGCGCACCACCGCATCAAGACGGTTGCGGAATTCGGGGGTAAATATTCGCTCCACAGCGCCGTCCACGACAGCTTCATCCAGGATTCGCTCGCCGAAGCCAATAAGGCTCTTGCCGATATCTCGGGCTCCCGCATTGCTGGTCATAATGAACACCACATTGCGGAAGTCAGCCTTTCTGCCGTTGTTGTCCGTCAGGGTGGCATAGTCCATAATCTGGAGCAGTATGTTGTAAATGTCTGGATGAGCCTTTTCTATTTCATCCAGGAGAACTACCGCATGGGGCTGTTTCCGGACCGTATCGGTCAAAAGGCCCCCCTCTTCGTAGCCCACATAGCCCGGCGGGGACCCGATAAGGCGGCTCACCGTATGTTTTTCCTGGTATTCGCTCATGTCAAAGCGGTGCATGGCGATACCCAGCACATCCGCCAGGCTCCGGGCAAGTTCGGTCTTGCCGACCCCGGTAGGTCCCACAAAAAGGAAGTTTGCCACAGGCTTGTTGGGAGAACGGAACCCAGCCCGTGACTGTTTGACCGCCCGGACCACGGCCTCAACAGCCGCATCCTGGCCGAAAATACGCTCCTTAAGACGTTTTTCTAGGAACCGCAGTTTATCCTTTTCGCTTTCCCCAACGGTCCGCTCAGGGATACGGGCTATTCGGGCTACCACAGTTTCTATCTGGGGAACATCAATTTCGATGAAGGGTTCTTCCATCATCATAGAATTCTCGCCAGCATCGGAGCTTTCATCCGGGAATGGATCTCCAATCTTTTCGGGTAGTGCCCTGTCAGGCCTTACCCCCTGTTCTTCCCGGGCTTTGAAGGCCTGTATCCGAGCAAAGGCCCCCGCTTCGTCAATAACGTCGATAGCCTTGTCGGGGAGGCGCCGCTCGGTGATAAACTGCGCAGAAAGCCGCACCGCCGTTTCCAGGGCCGCATCGGTATAGCGGACCCGGTGGAATTCTTCATATTTGTGGCGGAGTCCCTTGAGTATGGCGATTGCATCGGCCTCGCTCGGTTCATTAATATCAATTTTCTGGAAGCGCCGGGAAAGGGCCCGGTCTTTATCAAAATACTTGGTGTATTCTTCGTGGGTCGTGGAACCGATACAGCGGATTTTTCCGGAGGTCAGGGCAGGCTTTAAGAGGTTCGACGCATCCAATGACCCGCCTGAGGTTGCTCCGGCTCCCACGAGGGTGTGAATTTCATCGATAAAAAGGATAGCCTTTTCCTTTTTCAGGATTTCATCAACCACCTTTTTTATCCGTTCTTCAAAATCACCCCGGTATTTGGTGCCCGCTACCAGGGCTCCCATGTCGAGGGCGTAAATAGAAAAATCTTTTAAGGTTGGCGGCACATTGCCGGCCACTATGCGTTGGGCAAGTCCCTCAGTAATGGCGGTTTTTCCTACCCCCGAATCGCCCACATGGATAGGATTGTTTTTAAGCCGCCGGCAGAGGACCTGCACAGTCCGGTCAAGTTCATGTTCCCGACCGATAACCGGCTCCAGCTTTCCTTCCCGGGCGAGGGCGGTGAGGTCGGTAGTAAAGCGCTCCAGGGCGCTTTTCCGAGCCGGCCGTATTCGGGGCTCCGGTTCAATACCGCTGTCGCTTTCGGACTCTTCGGCATTTTCATCGTTTTTTTCTTTCCAAGAACCAGAAGCTGATGGGTCCATATTGTCAGAGGTATCTTCTTCTGATTCATCGCCGAAACGGATTCCGTGGGAAAGGACCTCAAGCAAATCGATACGCTTTACGCCGGCTTTTCTGAGGTAATAGGCGCAATAGTTGCGCTCTTCGTCATACAGGGATACCAGGATATCTGCTACATCGAGCTCTTGTTTTTGGGCTGACTGGCTCTGGAGCACAGCCCGTTCCAGAACGCTCTGAAAACCTACGGTTTGGGTAGGTTCCATATTTTGTACGACCGGAACTTTTTGCTCAAAATAGTTTTCCATGCCGCTTTTAATCTGGTTAAGATCTGCCCCGCAGGCTGCGAGTACCTGCTGGACTTCCTCAAAGGCCAGTGCGGCATAGAGTATGTGTTCCGGAGTAAGGTATTCGTGGTTCCGGACCTTGGCTTCGTTGTAAGCGGCATTTATTATAGCCTGCACATGGCGGCTTATATGCATAAACTCACTCCTGTAAAATGAGCTAATTTCAGAACGCAAAGCGTAGTGACAGACTTTTGAAATTGGCTCAAATGGCTAAGCTTTCTCCACAAGACAGCGTAGGGGGAATTCGGCCTGACGGGCTAGGCTATGCACTTGTTCAGCCTTGGTGGTTGCAATATCCCAGGGATATATGCCGACCACACCCCTTCCCTTCTTATGAACATCCAGCATGATTCGTTGAGCTTCTGTTTCATCCTTATGGAAAACCATCATCAGTACAGCTACTACAAAATCCATGGTGGTATAGTCATCGTTGAGCAACACCACCCGGTACTGTTCTGGTTCCTGCAGCTTCTGTTCCTGTTTAGGTTTTAACAGGGTACCCAAACTCATGCGTTTTGACATTCATCGAACCCCTACTATTTCTACCAATAAAGATAGCTAAAAATAGGGCATAAAACAACGGGTTTAGAAGCGGAATCCTAGACCGGTACTGAGTTTCCACCCGGTATTGGTATCCAAAAAATCTGTGTAATCCATGCTGCCGGATACATACCACCAGCTAGTACAGCATGATGAAGCATAAAGGTTGAAACGGAACTCGCTCCAAACTGTGCCGGTATATCCGGCGCTGCTTATAGAGGCCTCATGGGATAGACTAATCCCAAATACCGGCAAAGGCTGCATCGAAAAGTCCGAATTTATTTGCACGGAATCGCCTGGTTCAAGGAGATTTCTTTCATAAAGAAGCGCAATATCGAGAGCAATAGGAAAGGCGGGATACCAAGAGAGGCCAAGTTTTGGACTCACCGAATAAGATGTGAGGGCAGATGATACCACACTGGTATACAGTGCTAAGCCGGGTTTTACCACAGTCTCTCCCCAGAGAAAAGAAGCGGAAATCCCGCCAAAGTATTCGGTGCTCAGAGTTTGGCCCGCATTAAAAAGCACTGAACCATCAATTTGATAGGACACGCTGGCACCATTGCGGATGCCGGTAAGACTTAATTGGATGGTTCCTGAGGAACCCGTATCTGCAAGCTGGTCTTCCCCAAAGGAGCCCGAAAGTCCTGCTTTGTACACCCAGAGCCCCTGAGCAAGAGAAATATCAACTCCGCCCTGAGCGTTAAACTGGGTTGCCGATGGTTTTTGCCACCAGGTTCCGTCTAGTGAGCCGCTGAGACTCACAAGTCCTTCGGTTCCTATGTTTATGTCAGCGGAAAAGCCTGCCTGACCACCGTAACAAAGGCTTGGCTCAGCAAACGATTGATCCGGTGCGCCAAAACCTGCACCGGGTTTAAATAACAGTTCAGCATTAAGGCCCTGAGGCTGAGAAGTGATTGTTAATAAAAATAATATGACAATTCCGCTATATTTTTTCATGGGCGCTGACTCCTTTTTTGCAGCTCCCGATCCAGGCCAACCAAACCGTAGCCGCCGTCCAAACTTCCTATAATAAGTTTTATCATGCTTTCGCCGAGGATTTGCCGGCTTTTAGCGCGAACTGCAAAGGATTGGATCTGGGGAAACTGGGACTCCGAAAGGTTACTGCGAACGAGACACTCTGAAAGGGGTCGTAATAACTCTGCTGGAGCCTGAGCTATGGCGATGATTCTAAAGGCCGATGAAAGGGCATTGACGGCCCGGGTAGAGCTTTTTTCTAACATGACGGCATAGTCAATGACCGCATCTATGGTGTCCACCGGTACACCTCCTTGTAGCAGCAAAGACAAACTTTTAAGCAGGGACTCTAACTGTGCAGCTTGAACAGGGCTGCCCTTTTGCAGAAGCTGCATTGCTAAGGTGAGCCGATCAATTTCAGTCCTCAGGGCCTGCAAGAGCTGTTGCGGGGGAACCCGTTTTGCCGCCCCTTCTTTGAGTTTGTCGAGTACAAGATTTTCAGGGATGCGCCGTGACTCTGCATCGTTAATAAGGCTTTGCAATTCCTGTGATACCGAATGGTAGGCGCTGGAAGCGCTGCTTTGCAACCAGACACGGGGGGCATATTCTCCCCAGATCATAAAAGCGGGGAGGATAAAAAAGCTTAACAGGAAAACAAATTTGCCTTTCATCGATGCGAAGACCCCGGTTTCTGCCGGGAGGAGCTGCCGGTAATTCCTCTGCTCAGGTCAAATCCTGCTTTGCCGGCCAGGATATCCCGTTCTGAACGATAAATAGCAAGATTTCTTAAAGACTCTAATCTCCGGGCTACCACTTCTTCATCCCTTTCTTCATTTCTAAATCTTAACTGCAATTCCTGCCCAGCCTGGGCCAGGGCATCTTGAACAGTATATCCCTTAAGCAATTGGATGCGAATTTGTGCGGTAAGTTGGGCGCGTAGTGCACTGTCAGAAGCTAAATCAGGATAGAGGCTATCGAGATATTGCAGAATCTTTTGTGTTTTTAAAGCAAAAGAATTTTGTTCCTGCGCATATATCATGCCTGATACAATTGAAACAACTGCTATCATAAAACTGATTTTCTTGTACCGCATCATATCCTCCCCTTACTCTATAAGTCCAACAATGAAACCTTGCCGCCAAAATCATCATCTATGGATACCGCCGCATTCGGGTCAGCTATCCAGATTTGGTTATCGATAACAAAATTATACCGGTATTCAAAAGACCGTTTCAGTTTTACCGTGGCAGACCAGGTTTTTCCGTCCTTTTCGGGTTTAAGCGGGATATCCTGGCTTGACCATTGGTTAAAATTACCGGAAACCGTGACCGTCGTCGCCCCGGGGGCTTCCAGGACAAAACGTACCGTGACCGTATCCGAGTTCCTGTTAGCATAAATGAGGTATCCGAGGGGCAGCAAAAGTATAAGTGCTGCCGCAACAACCAGGGGAACCAATCTGCCAGGGAAGCGGACAAATGGTTCGAGACGGGCTTTGTCTCTGGTTGTTTGGATACTACGTGCAATGCTATCCATGATTTGGTCCGAATCAGGAACAGATTTAGTCCAGCTAGGAAGGCCCAAGTTTGGAACGTCACCCGCATCCCGTTTGAGTAAGGGCATCAGGGAAGCGTACCGTTTTGCACAGCTGGGACATACAGCAAGATGGCCCGCTGTATCTTCAAATTCCCGGTGAGAGAGGGTCCCATTCTGTTCCCAGCTTTTCAGCAGGGTAGCGATCTGTTCACAATTCATCATCCTATTATACCCTTCGTAAGTGTTTCCGGTTGCATGGTTTGGCGGATTTTTTTTCTTCCCCTAAAAAGACGGGATTTTACGTTTTCTTCTCCTAAAGAGAGCGTTTTTGCAATTTCACTTACCGAGAGACCTTCAAAATAATAAAGATAGAGTACCTCGTATAATTCGTGGGGAAGACACCTCAGGGCCTGCAGCAATTCCGCAGAAGTTTCAGCCTGCAAAACATCTGTTTCAGGGTTGTTCTGTTCAGGGTCATCAGGGTAAAAGAGCTTTTCTGCCATATTCTGTTCACGTTTCAGCTTGCTCCAGGAGGAACGGAGTACATTGGATGCAATAGTAAAAATCCAGGGGCTAAACTGTTTGCCAAGTTTAAAGGATGGAAGCGCCCGGTAGGTACGTATAAATATTTCCTGAACCAAGTCCCCAGCCCGTTCTTCGTTTCCAGTCCTCGCGAGACAATACCGATAGAGCATATCTTTATACGCGTCTACAATTTCACGAAAGGCATTTTTATCCCCCGCAAGCACATGCTGCACTGCGAGAAGTATCCTGTCTTCCGTTCTCATGTTTGAATCATTCACAGAAGAAAACTATAGCATGGGAAAGACCTTTTTTTCCAATTTTTCTCGATCAGTTTGCAACCAATTCACCGATTGCAGGGTATATAAGGTTAGAGAGCATGCAAAAATGAGCATGCCCTATTCCAGAGAACAGTAACCAGGAGGTTAACATGAAACAGATTAGTTTGATTGCAGTGCTTGTAGCGCTCAGTGTCGGAGCCCTTTGGGCAAATGGAAATGCAGAAAAACTGAGTACTGTGGAAGGTACGGTGCTTCAGGTAACCCCGCTCCAGGCAGAAGCACGGGTTGCCCTGCAGCTCGCCAATGGCGAAACGGTAGAAGTGGTTCTTCCCGCAGCAGAAGTCGAGCGGCTTCAAATCCGGGAACGGGCCCAGATCCGGTTCAAGGGAGTATTAGTACAGGGTGATAACGCAGCTCAGATTCAAACCAGGCTGTATGCCCGTACCTGCGAAGTGAACGGAAAACAAGAACAGGTCAAGAATGCGGTACAGCTTACAACTCAGGACCGGGAGCGGCTCCGCCTGCAGCTTAAAGACGGGACCGGAGACCAGACTCAGACACGAACTCAGACTCAGACACAGAGCCAGACTAGTACCGGTACAGCCACCCAGAGTCAGACCAGTACAAACAAGAAATAATTCCAGCCCTCACGCCCTTTCTGACCGTCCCTCTCTCGGGGGACGGTTTATTTAGTTGCATAGCCCCACTCGCCAATGGTACTATAGGCACCGTACATTAACAGGCGGTGTTTATGAATATTTTAATTACCGGCGCAAACCGCGGCTTGGGTCTAGCCCTCTGTAAAATCTTTCTGGGATCGGGTCATAGGGTTTTTGCTTTGTATCGATCTAAAGGAGAAACCCTTGAAAAACTCGAAAACGAGCAAGCCGATCATAATAAAGCAAATCTTGTGCCAATTCAGTGCGATGTTACCGATGAAGCCCAGCTCCGCGCAGCCCACGACCACATTCAAGCCATGAGCCCTGCACTAGATATACTCATCAACAATGCAGCGGTACATTTAGAACAGAACAAGCCTGATATTGATGAACTTGATTTTTCTGTATACCTGCCAACCTTTGAGGTGAACGCGGTGGCACCCCTCATGGCAGCAGTCTCATTTCTGCCGCTGCTCAGAGCGGGAACTGAAAAATGTATCATAAACATTTCCTCCGAAGCAGGCAGTATCGGCAGCTGCTGGCGGGACCGGGAATATGCCTATTGTATGTCCAAAGCAGCTTTGAACATGGGCATGCGGATTTTCCAGAACAGGTTGAAGGATGAACAATTCCGGATCCGCTTAATCCATCCTGGCTGGGTACGAACCGATATGGGCGGCAGTAATGCCGAATTGAGCCCCGAAGAATCAGCTCAGGCAGTTTTTAATCAAATCATGCTTACCATACAAAGCCCAGCAACAGCTGAAAAGCCTCTTTATATTGATTGGGAAGGAAAGCCACTCGCCTGGTAAACATATCGCTCATCCTGTATGCCAATCGGTTCTGAACAATGGTTTTTCTCAGCCTGCTCGGCAGCCCCTGAATATCTGCAACAACCCTTGCCCAGATTTTGGTTTTTACCTATAGTTTTTACAACATGCGTATACTTTCGTGGAATGTGAACGGCCTGCGGGCGGTTGAAAAAAAAGGTTTTATCCAGTGGATGCAGCAAGAATCGGCTGATGTGGTATGTATTCAGGAAACCAAGGCCCATCCCGGCCAAATATCTCCGGAGCTGCTTGCCCCTCTGGACGCCGAGGGCCGGCCTTATAAGTCCTATTGGGCAAGCGCAAAAAAGGCAGGCTACTCAGGAACAGCTATCTATTCCAGAATCGAGCCGAAGAATGTCCGGACCATGGGCATCCAGGAATTTGATAACGAAGGCCGAGTTCTTATCGCCGATTTTGATCGGGTATCTATTATTTGCGCCTATTTCCCTAATTCTCAGGAAGCCGGCGCCCGGCTGGATTACAAACTTGCGTTTTGCGATGCCATGCTGGAAACCTGCAACAGCCTCGTTCAGTCCGGCAGAAACATTATTTTATGCGGAGATTACAATATAGCCCATACCCCCATAGACCTGGCCCGGCCAGAGGATAACGAAGAAAATCCCGGATACCTGCCCGAAGAGCGGGCCTGGATGACCAAGTTCTTAGCCGCCGGTTATGTGGACACCTTCCGCGCCAAGCACCCCGGCGAAGGCGGACACTATACCTGGTGGTCCTACCGGACCAGGGCCCGGGAACGGAATATTGGCTGGCGTATCGACTATCATTGCGTGAATAAGGCATTCGCACCCGAAATTGCCAAGTCTCTTATCAGACCCGAAATAACCGGATCTGACCATTGCCCTATTGAATTAGTGTTAAGGTAGGAACCTATGCATATTAAGTACAATTCACCTACGGTATTAACCTACGCCTTTGTGAGCGCCATCGTCCTCATTTTAAGCCAGACACTGCTTCCCAGCCTCACGACATCTCTTTTTATGGTACCGGGAAAGAACCAATTCAGCCCCCGGGATATACTGAACTGGGTCAGGGTCTTTACCCATGTTATAGGCCACGCAAACTGGACCCATCTGATCTCCAACTTTTCTTTTATCCTTCTCATAGGTCCTATATTGGAAGAAACCTATGGCTCCCTGTCGCTCCTGTTCATGATTGCCGTTACCGCCTTTGTAACAGGCATCCTCAATGCCTTTTTGCTCCCCACCGCCCTTTTAGGCGCCAGCGGCGTGGTATTTATGATGATATTGCTTGCGTCTTTTACTAATTTTAAACAGGGAGAAATTCCGCTCACTTTTATTCTCGTCCTCACCCTCTACCTGGGTCGGGAAATCTTTAATTCATTCAGCAATAATAATATTTCAGAATTCGCCCACATTGTGGGCGGATTCTGCGGCAGCCTCTTTGGCTTTTTCCGCCCTGCACGGAGATAAAAAGGAAAAAATAAATGTATGTTTTGTTTAATAAAGCTATTTTCGATCTAGATGAAAGTGTTAACCAATACCTTGTGTATCTTGCGCATATTCAGCAGAGCGTAAACTTAAGCACCTATGAAAAAATAGACGCTTTTAACAAGGCAGAAAGTATAGCTAATGATATCAACGCATTGACTGCAAAATTGCTGTCTTTGCGGGTCAACGATTTTAATCAGGAAGATATTTTTAAGTATATTGATAAAAATGCTATACCAATTATTCAAACTATAAAAAACGAACTTAAGCTCTACGATCAAAAACTTTTTATAAAAGAAAAAATGTTATACTCTGTTAAGGATGCTATCCAGTTTTTAATTCATGATAAAAACGCAGCAATTACCTTTACAATCGACAAAATGAATTGGACCTAACCTAGAAAAGTGGACATACAGTTAAGACTTTCTTACATTAGAGGAAGGAGTGCTGTATGGGAAACGAACGGAGGGTATACCCG
>JAIWNU010000120.1 GCA_020216655.1 Treponema sp.
AATTGCAAAAGAATCAAAGACTCGGTGGGAAAAAGCTGGTATCCCGTCGGCATATACGATGGACCCTTCGGTACTAAAAGTACCTCCATATCCTGGTTCTGTACCGTCCCGATTGTCCCGGTACCAGAATTGCGTGCCCCAATCGATGAGAGCTCCCGTCCTTTTAAGGTTTGCATTTATACTTCTAGGACTAGTACCTGCTTCGACAGGATTAGTAACCGAAACAGAACCATTATAGTCTCTCGTCTTATTTCCGCTGTTCCATGCAACTTCGATTCCGGTCTCACCATTTATAAGTGATTGATACACATGGCTAGTAGTTTTTCCAGTCCCTGGAATCACCAATAAGGAAAGACTTGCCTGCGGTAACCAGTATCCCAAACGGTTATCAATAGCAAAGGATGCCGAGAAGGTAGTTTCTTTCCCGAAGGGCATTGAAAGTCCGATGGCTGTACTAAAAGAGCCGGCATTGCCACTATTCGAACTATAGTCCCCCAGAAGTGCTAAAGAAATACCAACCGGTGTAGCTTGAGCAATCTGAGCCGCCACTTTCCAGGAAGGAATTAAAGATGTAGTTGTGTTTATAATCTGGGGAGGCGAAAAGCCAGAACTCATATACTGAAATGACAATCCGAATCGGGGGATGTAGGGCTGGTATGGCAAATTAAGGCGGTATTGTAAACTGCTATTATATGCGGGAGTATAAATGAGTCCTCCATCATTATAACTAACTTTGATCGCCCCATCACCATAAAAATAACCGAGAAAAGTAGCCAATTTTAGGGATATGCCACCAAGTAAAACTCCAAAGCCTCCCTGTATATTTACTCCCGCTTCAAGGGTATCCGTAATACCATATCTAAAGAACGCACTCCCGATTGGTGCTATCATATCATCAGTTGTCATTCCCATTCCAAAGGCGAATCGGAAATCCTGTTGTGAGAGAAGTGCCTCCTCATAAGGAATACCTATATGCTGTTCTATAGGTGGTTTACCCTCTTCTTCTATTTTGATAACCACATTATTTAGCCCCGACGCTAGTGGTAAGTCTCCAATCCTATATCTTCCTGGCCCTACGGTTGTGTTTCTTATGGTAATTCCATTAACCGAAACAAGGATTTTAGCTGTATTATTTACCACTATAAAATCTGAATCTTTTAAAATTGAAGGTTTTCGCCTTTCTGTTATAGATGACTGATCTGGCAATAGTAATGACTCTTGGTTGGAACCGATTGCGATTCCGGCAACATTGAAACGTGATTGGAAACCTGTCTGAGGGAGATCTACGGTCCCGACGGACAACCTTACGCCAATGTTGCGGAAATCATGAATGAGCCGTAGATTCCGCAATTCCGTTTTGACAGATTGGTCTAGAATAAAAGCTGTTTCTGCTTCACTTACCCATCCGTAAATGTTTAGAGCCCCATCAATATTAAGAGAACCTATCATATAGGGTGGAAGTTCCGAGTTTTTTTTAATACCAAATACCACATTCCCATTCAGGAAAGCCGATACTTGTGCAGGTTTTAGAATCTGCGTCATTTTTAATTGTGGTTTCTCTTCAGACCCTAAAGATTTCTCTGTCATAAATTGTGGAGGTATTTGAATGTGAACAGTCAATGATGCAGCATCAAATTGCGTGGGAAGTCCTAAAAAACTTAAATTCTCAAGTGTTAAGTAATCTGTTTTTATTTCTCCAATGATGGCAAAATAGTGAGACGACAAATAAGGTCGAATAATATTCAAGACCTGCTTTGTCGGTAATGTAATTTCATTGCCTTCAAGCTGGCATTCTATATCTCCCTTTGGTATGCCATTAACCACAAGTGAGATAATAGCCCAATCGGATTGGGCAAAAACAGAACCATAACAGAGTATGAGATATATTGATAAAATATAATAAAAACTTTTACCGCTCCGCATTGTATGTTACACGGCCTTCGTATTGTACCCCATTTTTAGCTTCAGGATAAGGAATAAAAAACTGCCGAGTCATCCCCGCAAGGATATTTTGGCCCTCTATAGCCGCAAGGTCTGCCGTATTCAAAACAAATTTCTTTTGCCCCTCTGAATAGATATCCAGACGTGTATCAACCAAAATTTCATGGCAACCTCCGCTATTCTGTATTCGTACTATAAAACCTGGCATACCCTTTTCAGATGCCCCCACAACAGATTGAACAGCAATAGCTGCCGGTGAAGCTTTGGGAGGAACCACATACAGTGCCCCAACATATTTAAATAGCAGTGTCAGCGCAGAGCCTTGAGATTTCTCAAAATTTACTGGAACCTGTTCTGCTATGATACGAAAAGCCTGTTCTTTTTCCCCTACAGTGCCACCACGCCATTGAACTTTAATTGACTGCTGGCTTTCAGGTTCTACCACGAATCGAGAGGGATATATAAGAAAAGTTGATTCTGGAATATCCTTGTTTGTCTCCTTTCCGTCCTCTGTCATTTCCCGGGTGGTAATACGAATTCTTATCGCTATTCTTTCTTTGCTTTCGTTTACCACCTTAAAAGTTGTAATGGTTCCTGTCCCAAAATCAGAAATGGCAACACTCATTGGTTCAAAAGAGAATGTATAACCAAGTAGAACACTAGAAAAGAAGAGAACAAAGAAAAGCATCCCCCGTAGAGGGGGGATGCTTCGATGAAGGTATAGCATCAGGCGAACCCCCTGATTAAGTTTCGGTTAGTTTGCGGTAATGGTAAAGGTTAATGTGTCTGAATAGGTATCTTCGTTGGGGAACAAACTTGAACCGTTAAAATTTAATACCACATCTTTTACTGTACCAGTGGCACTCGTTTTTACGGCTGAAGTGGACACTGTCGCTACTCCGCTGCTAAATGCTGCTGTAGTCCCGCCATATGAAATTGAATACGGTAGGGTATCCGTATTGTCCGAAGCAGCTCCCTTAAAGAAAGGTGCATCAGTACCAGCTGTTTGAGCATTAGCAGAACTTACGGTAACTGTATAACCTGCCCGTTTATTACTGATTTCTACCGCGGTGGCAATCTTCATGGATAGATTCTGAGTAAGATCTAGACTGTTAATGCCAGCTTCAGGAGTAACAATAATCTTTAAAATTGCAGGAATAGTTCCCTGTAAAGTGATAGACGCAGTCGTCTGTGCTGCTGCCCCCATAGCAAGCCCCACGGTTAGAATAACAATAGCTGAAAGTACCTTTAATTGTTTCATAACAACCTCCAATAATGTATTGACTTGTATTTATTTGCATAAAGTGTGCCATCTTATAAATATTATAGAGAAAATAGAGTAATTTATTATTTTTTAATTTATTATATGATAAAAAGATGAATTCCGTTTTGTATGACTGTTCACTTTTTAAGTAAGTAGGTTAGACAATTATTCGACAAATATTGATAATGTTCGCCTAAATGGTCGATTTAGGGCCATGGAAAGAAATAAATTACTTTTGTATTGACAAACTGTGCAATGAAGTTTAATGTGGATTTTATCAATCAATTCGGGAAACCGAAAATCTAAGCAAAGGAGACCGGTGAATGCGAATGTTTGCAGTTGTTGTACGCCTGTACATCGAAGCCCGGGGCATTTTTGCCTCTGTAACGCCCGGCAGCTGGCTATTCCGGTCTTTCCAATAACATATTGTTGGATTAACAAACGAATAGGACCAGCTCCATGGGAAGCCTGGTCCTTTTTTATTGTTCTATATAAACAAAGACACGGATTAGGCTTCATCGCGCAAAACCATCTTCCGGGAGGAAGACCGTGTCGCAAACAAAAAAAGAAATTTACAGCATCCAGAAAAACTCGTGGCCGCCCTATGGCCGTATCGGCCTCTTGTGGAACGCATTAGGCAAACACCGGTTCCTGTACTTGGCGGGACTCTTGGCCCTGCTGTTTGAAGTGTTTTTTACTTTTATTTCCCCCATGATCGTAAAGATCACCATAGACAGCATTATCGGAACGGCGCCCCTTGTGTTACGGCTTCCATTGAACATCCTTATAGACTTAAGCGCCTATGACTCATGGAGACCCTGGCTCAGATCCCATCTGTGGGTTTCGGGGCTTGCGTTTGCGTCCATGATACTGATGCAGGCCCTGTTTAGTTTTATCGCCTCACTTTGTATCAACATTTCTGCTGAAGAAAGTGCAAAGCGGCTTCGGGACAGGCTCTATCGGCATATCCAGTACCTACCCTATGAAACGCTGCTTAGAGCCCAGACCGGTGATTGGCTCCAGCGATGCACCTCCGATGTGGATACGGTGCGCCGGTTTTTAGCCTTTGAATTTGTGGAGCTTTTCAGGACCCTGGCCCTGGTCAGCTTTGCCTTTCCCATCATGCTTTCCTTGAGCCCCCATCTTACACTCTGGGGAAGCCTCGTGATGCCGGTCATTATTCTCTTTTCGTTTTTCTTTCAGAGAATAGTGGAACGCTTATTTCTCGTGGCCGATGAACGGGAGGGTATCCTTTCGGGCATTGTTCAGGAAAATGTAACCGGTATCCGGGTTGTTCGGGCCTTCGCCCGGCAGCAGTATGAGATTGAACGCTTTGCAAGGGCCAACAGCAGCCTGCGGGACCAGGTGTACAAATTGATATCCTGGCTCGCCTTTTACTGGGGTTTTTCAAGTTTCCTTGGGCTGCTCCAAATCGCCTTCCTGCTGGGCGCCAGTTTGCACCTCTTTGCGGGTGGAACCATTACCTTGGGCCTTTTAGTGCTGTTTTTAACCTATGAACAGCAGGTTCTTTGGCCGGTCAGGCAGTTCGGGCGGATTCTTGCGGATACGGGTAAAACAAAAGTGGCCCTTGGCCGTATTGCCGAATTGCTCGTCCTGGCAAAAGAAGAGGACCTGGTAAAGGATAATGTTCATCATAAAATTGACTGGGGCAAGGCTTCCATTGAGTTCCGGAATGTATCCTTTACCTATCCGGATGGGACTGAGGTCCTTAAGGACGTTTCCTTTACGGTAAATCCCGGCGAGCGGCTCGCCATAGTCGGCCCTACGGGGAGCGGAAAATCTACGCTGGTCCATTTGCTTCTCCGGTTCTACGAACCAAGTGCGGGGGAAATCTTAATCGGCGGCCGCGATCTGCGGAGCATTCCGAAGGAAGAACTCAGGAGAAATGTTTCTATCGTACTCCAGGACAGTTTCCTGTTTGGGAAAACTGTCAAGGAAAATATTGTAATAGGCCAGGATGCAATCGATGAAAAGCAGCTCGTAAAGGCTGCTGAAGTGGCGGCCTTTCATCAGGTTGCCCTCGGTTTTCAGGATGGCTATGAAACAATGGTCGGAGAACGGGGGGTAACCCTCTCAGGAGGCCAGCGCCAGCGGCTTGCCCTTGCCCGGGCTTTGCTGCGGGATGCTCCCATCCTTGTTCTGGATGACAGCCTGAGCGCGGTAGACACTGAGACAGACCGGCTTATCCGGGAATCTATCGGAGAAGGAAATTCGACATCAATCATCATTGCCCACCGGCTTACCACCCTTGCCGAAGCGGACCAGATACTTGTTTTGGAAGCGGGCCGGGTGACCGGTCTGGGCAATCATGAAACACTGGCCGCGCAGCCGGGCTTTTACCGGCGGCTCGCAGAATTGCAGAGCGCTTTTTCGCTTTAAATTCGCTCTAATAAGGATTACCTATGTCAGAACATAATAAATTTGAAGAAAAAGAATATAGCTCCCGCTTTGATGTGGATGTGTGGAAAAAGATCTTCCGTTTCGGAAAATTCTTGTATCCCGTCATCGGGGTCCTTGTGGTCATTATGATCGGTGTGGCCATACTGGATGGAATATTTCCCCAGATGACCCGCTATGCCATCGATACCCTTATTCCTGATCTTGGAAAACCGGGATCGGAAGGACGCATCGCAAACTTTGTAGTTCGCTACGGCTTATTAGCCCTTTTACAGGGCTTTAATGTGTGGGCCCTCATCATGGTGGCCGGTATTATCGAAGTCCGGCTCTGCCATACCCTGCGAGACAAGGCATTCCGCCGGCTTCAAGAGTTGAGTTTTTCCTACTATGACCGAACCCCGGCGGGGTGGATTATAGCCCGGATGACATCGGATGCCCAGAAACTAGGGGATACCATAGCCTGGGGTATTGTGGACCTCGTGTGGGGAACAACCATGATGATAACCATTGTCATCTTCATGATTGTCATGAACCCCCTGCTGGCCGCAATCACCCTTGTGTTTGTGCCTCCGCTTTTGCTGGTAACCTTCTGGTTCCAAAAGAGAATTCTTGCGACCCAGCGGAAATCCCGGAAGGCCAATTCAATCGTTACCGGGTTCTTTAATGAAGGGCTCCAGGGGGCCCGTACTTCCAAGGCCCTTGGTATAGAAGAACATAATTGCAGAGACTTTGCGCACAAGAGTACTACCCTGCGAGACTATGCAATCCGGGCGGCACGACTGTCCGCCTTGTATCTTCCGATGGTTATATTCCTTGCAGCGACAGGTGCGGCCCTCGCACTGGGGGCCGGCGGCAGTTTTCTCCTTAAGGGAAGCATCAGTGTAGGAACCCTCGTGGCTTTTGTGAATTATGCCATGATGTTTTTTGACCCCGCCCGGGAAGTTGCGCGGGTTCTTTCCGAATTCCAAGCGGCCCAGGCCAGCGCTGAGCGGCTTGTGGGGCTTATCGAGACAGAGCCTGAAATCATCGATCGTCCTGGCGCTGCGGCTTCATCTGCGGTAGTCGGCAACCTGGTTCTGGACCGTGTATCCTTCCGGTATGGGAAAGAGGGGCCCTGGATTTTTAAGGATTTCTCTTTGACAATCCCTGCAGGACAAACCCTTGCGGTGGTCGGTGAGACGGGCTGCGGAAAATCTACCCTGGTAAACCTCATGTGCCGGTTTTATGAACCAGAAGAAGGATTCATTTTGATAGACGGCCAGGACTATCGGGAACGGACCCAGCACTGGCTCCACAGTCAGCTGGGCTATGTGCTACAGACTCCGCTCCTCTTTTCCGGTACCGTAAAGGACAATATCCGTTACGGCAGACTGGACGCGACGGATGAAGAAATATACCGGGCTGCCCGGGATGCTAATGCCCTTGGCTTTATAGAACGGCTTGAAAAGGGCTTTGATACTCCGGTCGGAGAAGGGGGCGCGCTCCTCTCGGTGGGGCAGAAACAGCTTATCAGCCTTGCCCGGGCTCTTGTAGCGGACCCCCGTATCATTGTTCTGGATGAAGCTACCAGTTCGGTGGATACCGAGACGGAGGTGCTCATACAGCACGCCATAGAACGGCTGCTTGCGGGGCGGACCAGTATCGTCATTGCCCACCGGCTTTCTACCATTCGGTCTGCGGACCGCATTATTTTGCTGGACAAGGGCAGGATTGTAGAAGATGGGAGCCATGAGGAACTCATGGCCCGCCGTGGGGCCTACTGGAAGCTCTATACCCAGCAATTCCTGGAAGAAGAAGCCTTTCTTGAGGTTTCAGGAGCCTGAGGCCCTTGATATTTACTGTTAACATCGTTAACTTTAACGCATGGAAAATGAAGAAAAAAATACGAAACAATTGATACTGGAAAAGGGAGCCCTCTTGTTGGCCCAGCAGGGCATAGAGGGCCTTTCCATGCGGAAGCTGGGCGCCCTGGTCGGCGTGAGCCAGGCTGCGATTTACCGGCATTTTGCAAACAAGGAGGAACTCCTCAGGGCAATCATACAGAATGGATATGGGCGCCTCGTTTCGACACTGCGCGCCGTTTTAGAAAACGAGTATCAGAGCCCTGCACAAAAGGTGCGTGAAGCGGTTTATGCCTATATCAATTTTGTGCTTGAGTCTCCTGACTTGTTCAAGGCGGTCCTCTTGCAGGACTCTGGTCCTGCCCGGCAGCAGGTCCATTCTGTCCAGAAGGATATTGGCAAAAACAGGGAAACCTTTGCCATGTTTATTAAGGTACTCTCTGAAGGCATGGCAAAGGGAGACTTTGCCCCCGCAGATCCAGAGCTCAGCTCTTTGGCAATCTGGGCTAGCCTGACGGGACTTGCATCCCGCATTGCGGTGGAAAGGTCCATTGCACCGGACCTGCGGAATCAGCTTATTGAGCGATTCTGCGCCATTATCCTCGGCGGCTTACAGTACAAATACTGAAAAGCCGCATTTGCCAGAAGCTCTAGCAGGCTCCGATATCCCGCCTGTAGCCCATGCCGTCAAAACGGACCGCATCCATGGCGCTGTAAGCCCGGCTGCGGGCTTCTTCCAAGCTGGAGCCCGGGGCGGATACCGCGAGGACCCGGCCGCCGCTTGTTTTTAAGCTGCCCTGGTCTAAAGCTGCGCCGGCAATAAATACCTGAGCGCCGGAAGCGGCGATTTTTTCTTTTCCAAGGCTGATGAGATCCCCTTTCCGGTAAGGGCCCGGGTAGCCCTCCGCTACCGCCACGGGGGCGCAGACAAAGCCGCCCTTCCAATTCAGTTTATATTGATGAAGTTTTCCCTCCGCAATGCTTTGGCAGAGTTCTGCCATATCGCTTGCCATAAGGGGCAGTACAGCCTGGGTTTCCGGGTCCCCGAGGCGGACATTGTATTCCAAGAGATAGCAGCGGTTGTCCTGAACCATGAGACCAAAGAAAATAAAGCCCCGGTAATGGAGTCCTTCAGCCTGGAGGCCCCGGAGGGTCGGTTCTAAAATATGCTCCCGGAAATCCTTTTGGGCTGCTTCGGTAAAATCCGGCACGGGAGCAATGGCTCCCATACCGCCGGTGTTGGGGCCCTCGCCGCCGTCGTAGCGGCGTTTGTGGTCCCGGGCCGGAATAAAGGGAACGATTCGAGCCGTTTCCGGCACCAGGTCAGGCCCTGCCTGCACGGCGGCAAGAACCGAAACTTCCTTTCCGTCAAGGTATTCTTCTATAACAAGGGTGGCCCCCGCATCTCCCAGGGCCTTCCCCTGCATAAAGTCCCGAACCGTAGCTTCCGCTTCGTCGGCCCGGCTGGTAATAACCACCCCCTTGCCCGCGGCGAGGCCGTCGGCCTTAATAACCAGGGGCCGCCCACGGTCCGGGCCTGCATAGTGGCTCCGGACCAGATCCATGGCAGCTTCGTAATCTGTGAATGTGTTGCTCCGGGCCGTCCGGACCCCGTGGGCGGCCATAAAGGTTTTTGCAAAGGCCTTGCTTGATTCAAGCCGGGCGGCGGCGACCCGGGGGCCAACCACCGCAAGACCCGCTTGGCCAAAAAGGTCAGCGATACCAGATGCGAGGGGGGCTTCTGGTCCCACCACGGTAAGGTCAATATGTTCGGTGCGGGCAAAGTCAACGAGGAATTGCTGGGCCGCCAGAGCCCCCGGGTCGCCGCCTGGAACGGCCACATTGCGGCACTTTGCCTCCAGGGCGGTGCCGCCGTTTCCCGGCGCCACATAGATTTGTTCTACCCGCCCTGACTGGGCAAGTTTCCATGCAATGGCGTGTTCCCGTCCGCCAGAACCAATAACCAAAACCTTCATAGACTATCCTTTGTAGGACCAGATTATATCGCGGCCAATTAATGTTTAAAGTGCCGGCTTCCGGTAAAGACCATGGCGATGCCGAGCCGGTCTGCTGCTTCTATGGATTCCTTGTCCCGTATGGAGCCGCCGGGCTGAATTATGGTAGTGATGCCTGCGGCGGCGGCGGCTTCCACGACATCGGCGAAGGGGAAGAAGGCGTCGGAGGCAAGAACTCGAGCCCGCGGCCCCGTACCGGTTGCCGCCGCCGCCCGATCCAAGGCCTGCTGGGCGGCCCAAATACGGTTGGTTTGACCGCCGCCGATACCGAGGGCGGAGCCATCCTTCACGACCACAATGGCGTTGGATTTAACGAAGGTAACCACCCGCATGCCAAAGAGCATATCATCAAGATCCGCTGGGTCCGGGGCTTTTTTGGTAACCACTTCCCATTTTTCAATGAGCCGCATATCCCGGGACTGGACTAGGAGACCCCCATCAACAGAAATGCATTCCACCCTATCCTGGGGGGCCAGCGGGGCCTTCATGACCCGGAGGTTCTTTTTAGCTTTGAAGATTTCCAGGGCTTCCGCGGTAAAGTCCGGGGCCACAACGATTTCAAGGAAAAGTTCTGCGAGCTTTTCGGCGGTGGCCCCGTCTACCGGAGCGGTACAGGCGACGATGCCGCCGAAAATGGAGACCGGGTCACAGGCATAGGCCTTTTCGTAGGCTTCGAGGATGGTGGAGCCGTAGGCGACGCCGCAGGGGGTGTTATGCTTGACCGCCACACAGGCGGCGGGGAAGGCCCCAGCTGCTTGGCCTGTCCCTGTAGCTGCACCTGAGGCTGTGCCGCGGCCTAGGAGGTGTTCATCAACCTGACCCAGGGGAGGCACTACGGTCCCGTTGGGGAAGCGGACTCCCAGGGCACAGGCGGCCTTCCATGCCAAATCCAGGTCCCGGATGTTGTTGTAGCTCAGTTCCTTGCCCTGAATCTGTTCCATCGCAGCCAGAGCGCCGGTACTGTCCGTATTTACATAGAGGGCTGCGCTCTGGTGGGCATTTTCGCCGTACCGGAGGCTTTGTTTTTTCTCAAGGCTCATGGGCCAATAACGGGGATAGTCTTCTTCCAGCAAATAGCGGGAAATCGCTCCGTCATAGGCGGAGGTGAGATTAAAGACCTTGCCGGCAAGGCGCTTGCGGAACTCCAGGGGAACCGAGCCCTGGCTCAGATACTGCCGGACTTCTGCATAGTCCGCCGGGTCGGTGAGTACGAGTACATGGGCAAAATTTTTGGCCGCCGAGCGGAGCATGGTGGGGCCGCCAATATCGATAAACTCAACGGTGTCTTCCAAAGAAAGCCCCGCCTGGACTTTTTCGAAAAAGGGATAGAGGTTTACGCACACCAGGTCGATGGTCCCCAGACCAAGCTTTTCCATGGTCTCCATGTGTTCTGCCACATCCCGGCGGGCCAGGAGCCCCGCATGAATGGCGGGGTGCAGGGTTTTTACCCGGCCGTCCAGGCATTCGGGAAAACCGGTCACCGCTGAAACATCCGTAACGGGGAGGCCCTGTTCCTTAAGGTACTTGGCGGTGCCGCCGGTGGAAAGGAGTTCCCAGCCTTCCTGGACAAGAAAGCTGGCCAGGTCGAGTATGCCTGTTTTGTCAAATACACTGATTAACGCACGCTTTTTCATTGCACGTCCCTTGTTATTGTATTGGGCTCTCAGGAGAATGCCCTTCTATTGTCCATATTACCCAGACGGGAAATGAGTTCCAAAACGCCATCGACGATGGCGATGTGTTCTTCATGATGAATCCGTTCAGCCAGGCTTTCTGTCGTATCCTTGGGCAGGACCGGCACGGTTCGCTGCAAAAGGATGGGCCCCGTGTCGGTGCCCTGATCTACGATATGGACCGTGCAGCCCGAGACGGTTTCTCCCGCTGCGAGCACTGCCTGATGCACCCGTTCGCCGTACATGCCCGGGCCGCCAAATTTTGGAAGGAGGGAAGGGTGTATATTGATGATCCGCTCTCGGTAGGTGTCGAGGATTGAGCCCTGTAATATAGAAAGAAAACCTGCGAGGACGATGAATTCTGCTTGTGCTTCCCGGACCGCAGCCTGTATCCGGTCTGACAGGTCCCGGCGCCGCGCCTCCTTGGGCAGGTTTTGGTCTGGTTCAATGAGCAGGGCCTTTTTTCCCGCAAGCCGGGCCCGTTCAAGGGCATAGGCGCCGCGCCGGTCCGAAATTACCAGGGCTACCTGGCCCCGGCCGAGGCGGCCAGAACGTTCGGCGTCCAGCAGGGCCTGCAGGTTCGTGCCGTTTCCCGACACAAGCACGGCGAAGGGCACCACGGCGCCACTGCCGGCTATAGCCCTATTCAAAGCGGACCTCGCCGAGGCCGGGATTTTTACCGCTCTGAACCTGGTTGCCCGCCGCTTGGTAGGGCCCGACCCGGCCGATTTCCCAGGCCGGGTAGCCCTGACTGTCAAGGAATTCTATGGCAGTCTGGGCATCTTCCTTTTTCAGGGCCAGCACAAAGCCGATGCCCATGTTGTAGGTATTGAACATGCTGCGCCGGAGCTCCGGGGCTTCCCGGAGAAGCCGTTCTCCTTCCTGCTGGGCAGAGGCACCCTTGAGGGGGCCCTTGCCGTCTGTCGCAGCGCCGTAGGCAATGCGGGCAAAAATGGGCGGTATGGGCCAGGCGCCGTTTTTAATGATGGCAGTACAGGGTTCAGCGAACATTCGGGGGATGTTTTCATAAAAACCGCCGCCGGTGATATGGGCCATGCCGCGGACTTCGACCCGTTCCATGAGGGCCAGGACGGGCTTAACATAGAGCCGGGTCGGCTCAAGCAGGGCATGGCCGATAGGCATGCCGCCAAAATCTTCAGCCAAATCAGTAATGACCCTGCGGATAAGACTGTAGCCGTTAGAATGGGGGCCTGACGACGCGATACCCACGAGGACATCATCAATCTGTATCTTTTGGCCGTTTACAATGTTTTTCCGGTCCACAATGCCAACGGAAAAACCGGCGATGTCGTATTTTCCTTCATCATAAAAACCGGGCATTTCCGCGGTCTCTCCGCCCAGGAGCACCGATCCGGTTTCCCGGCAGCCCGTGGCAACGCCCTTAACGAGGCTGGCGGCGATTCCTGCATCCAGTTTTCCGCAGGCAAGGTAGTCGAGGAAAAAGAGGGGCCGCGCGCCGTGGCAGAGTACGTCGTTGACGCACATGGCTACACAGTCGATGCCGACGGTGTCGTATTTTTTCATACGGAAGGCAATGTCGAGCTTGGTGCCCACCCCGTCAGTTCCGGAGACGAGTACCGGGTCTTCCATGCCCGCTCCTGCCTGAATCAGTTCCTTGAGGGACATCATCCCGGCAAAGCTGCCGATTTCATTGATGACCGAACGGGCCACGATGCCGTCTGCCATGGTTGCGGCGGCCAGGTCCTTGTAGCGTTCTACCGCCCGGTAGCCCTCGGTAATATCCACTCCTGCCTGCTTGTAATCCATTTTTCTTCCTTAATTAGTCTTCTCCCGGTGTAGGAACCGGGTATTCTCCGGTAAAACAGCCAAGGCAATAGCCCGCTTCGCCGTCCAGGGCTTCCAGGAGCCCCTCGGTGGAAATAAAGGCGAGGCTGTCGGCCCCGATGGCCTGGCAGATTTCTTCCACGCTGCTTGCATTGCCAATGAGGTCCTTTCGGTGTGGGGTGTCGATGCCGAAATAGCAGGG
Source organism: Treponema sp. (assembly GCA_020216655.1). GTDB lineage: Bacteria > Spirochaetota > Spirochaetia > Treponematales > Breznakiellaceae > Gracilinema. The sequence goes on from JAIWNU010000120.1 coordinate 13,161, forward strand.
GAAACGGACTGGCGGCGAGCAGACCCGGAAATGTACTTCCTTGGCTCCGGCCCGTCTTAAGAGGGTCACGAGGCGGCGGCTCGTGGTTCCCCGTACAATGGAGTCATCGATAATGACGACCCGTTTCCCCGACACTTCGCTCTTTAGGACGTTGAGCTTTACCGAAACCGCCCGTTCCCGTTCGTCCTGGTTCGGGGCGATAAAGGTGCGGCCCACGTATTTGCTTTTAACAATGCCGAAGCCAAAGGGTGTTCCTGTAGCCCGACCGTAGCCGATGGCGGCGGGAACTCCCGAATCGGGGACGCCGATAACTAAGTCTGCCACGACCGCCGATTCCCTGCCGAGGATTTCCCCCGCCCGGATACGGGCCTGGTATACATCAACCTTATCGATGGTGCTGTCGGGCCGGGCAAAATAAATGTACTCAAAGGCGCAGACCGCTTTGCGGGTCCGCTCGCCGAAGCGGAACGAAAGAACGCCGTTCTGATCGATGACGACGATTTCCCCCGGATCGATGTCCCGGACAAATTCGCCGCCCACCGCATCGATGGCGCAGGATTCGCTGGCCAGCACCCAGCCATTTTCTATTTTGCCAAGGCAGAGGGGGCGGATGCCGTGGGGGTCCCGGGCGCCGACAAGGCTTGTCTCGGTCATGACTACCAGGGCATAGCTTCCCTTGATAAATTGGATGGTATCGGTCAGGGCTTTTTCGAGCCCCTTTTTATAATTTTTAGCAATCAGATTGATGATTACTTCGCTGTCGCTGGAGGATACAAAGCCGACGCCGGCATCTTCAAGCAGTTCCCGTACCACCGTTGCATTGGTCAGGTTCCCGTTGTGGGCCACGGCAATGGAACCAAGCTTAAAGCGGCTTACGAAGGGCTGGGCATTTTCTATGGTGCTGGAGCCTGCGGTAGAGTAGCGGACGTGTCCGATGGCGAGGGGGCCCGAAAGCTGGGCGAGTGTAGCGGGATCAAAAACTTCGCCTACCAGGCCCATGCCTTTCCGGCTCTCTATGGTGCCGTCCCGAGCCACGGCGATACCGGCGCTCTCCTGGCCCCGGTGCTGGAGCGAGAAAAGGCCATAGTAGACCAGGGGCACCACGTTCTGGTCCGCCTTGTTTGAATAGACCCCGAAAACGCCGCATTCTTCGTGGAGTTTGTCATCCATCATGGCTCTGCTCCTCTCTCTGTTAAAACCGTCCCCGGTCCATTCGCGCCTGATTGGCCCTTAGCGGCTGATCCTGGACAGGATTTCCACATAGGCTTCTTTTACATTTCCCAGGTCCCGCCGGAACCGGTCCTTGTCGAGTTTTTCGTTGGTTTTAGCGTCCCAGAACCGGCAGGTATCGGGGGAGATTTCGTCCGCCAGGACGAGTTCACCTTGAGAAGTCTTTCCGAATTCGAGTTTAAAATCGATGAGCCTAATGCCCCGTTCCAGGAAAAAGGCCTTGAGTGTTTCGTTGATGCGTCCGGCGAGGCGGTAGATTTCCTCAAGCTCCGCAAAGGTAGCCAGTCCAATGGCAACCGCGTGGTAATCGTTGATGAGGGGGTCCCCCAACGCGTCGTTTTTATAGGAGATTTCGAATACCGTGGTTTTAAGTTCCGTGCCTTCCGGAACGCCGAGCCGCTTGGACATGGAACCCGCGGCGACGTTGCGGACTATCACTTCCAGGGGAATAATGGTTACCTTTTTGCACAGCACGTCCCGGTCATTAAGCTGTTCCACAAAATGGGTAGGGATGCCAGCCTTTGCAAGGAGGGAAAAAAGGATTGATGTGATTTTGTTGTTCATGACGCCCTTGTCTTCTATCTGGCCTTTTTTTTCGCCGTTAAAAGCCGTAGCGTCGTCCTTGTAATGGATGATTACGAGGTCTGGGTCGGTGGTGGCAAAGACCTTTTTAGCCTTGCCTTCGTATAATTGCTGTGCCTTGGTATACATGGGCGGAGCCTCCCCGTCGTGAATTGACGTATGCCCCTCGGCCCCTGCAGGTATAGCTGGCCTGGGAAACAGGTCCCCCTGCCACATTATGTCTCTCAGCCCATAGTCAGGATGTTTGCGGCTTCCTGGTAGAGACACCCCGACCGTATTACGGGGCATATATGGACCGATGGCGTACTGTCTGGCCGCAGACTACCACAAAGGGGCCCTGCTGGACAAGGGGGGGATTTAATGGGACTGCTTAGGCTTAATTATGTAAAAATACCGCACTGAAATGCCAAGTCTTTCTAATGGGTTTGCCATATCATGGCCCAGTTCAATACCGAAGCTGTGATTGCCTTCGGTGTACCAGAGTCCGCCGCTCAGTAGGGCACGATAAAGCAATGTATCGGATGCCCACTGATTTCCCGAGCGAGGGGGTAGCGTAATGGACTGGGATAGGCTTATTTGAAGAGCGAGCCAGCGGTTCATTAACATAGTAGTTCCGCTTGTGATACCAACTGACAAGGGCTCCCAATAGAAATCCTCATGAAGGCTGCCGGGGATGCTGGTGCCAAGCCGGATGCCTAAGTCCAGGCTCACCGGGTCTGTGTAGCGGGTGTACTGCCAAGCTAGATCAAGCTGATGCAGTATCCCACCGGTTTGGATGGTGTTATGCTGGGTTGATTCCATAACGGATATACCTGAGGGAGCGGTCCAGTTTATGCCGATGCGCTGCTGCCCCCGGTTGCTATGGCTTATCCACGAAACGGCGAAATTAAAGTCTCCTTGAGCAAGGATGACAGGTGTGCTATCGGCGACAGTGAGGGGCAGTCTCAGGTAAATCGGGAATGATAGAGCAGCGTACCACCTGTTGTGAATGAGAATATCCGCCGAGGCTTGTAAAGAAAGCAGGGCTTCCCGGTCTCCCTGAAGCAACGGAAGGAGCGAAAACTCAGTTCCCAAGCTTGTCTGCCAGGGCTTTTTATCCTGCACTGCAAGCCGGTTATGCTCAGATTCCTGGGCAAGAAGTACGTTGTTGATGAGCAGTACACAAAGTAAAATCCTTAAGCTTCTGTGCATTAGCGACCTCCATATTGTATCAGAGACAGCCTTTGTAAGGTTTCTCGCTTTTCCAGGGTGTCCTGTACGATACCAGTGAGTGTTGTTGCATTTTTCTGTTGATTCGACCGTTGTACTAAAAGGGCATAGCCCTGCCAGCGAGAAAGAAGATCATCCCGAGAAAGCCAATATATTCCTTCCGCAGGATCGGCGATAACAAGATATGTATCCTCCGCGGTAAGACACAAAACAAAGTGTCCTGCCTGGTCTGCGAAATGGAGAATAATTGGTGCATATGTCTTTGTAGCTTTTACGAGCTGTTCATAGGTAAAACGGAAGGCCTTAGAGACAAAACCATGCTGGGCAAGAAGGTTCTGCATATCCTTAAAGGAGATTGTGTAGTTCTTTCCCTGTGTTCGTTGAAGGGAGATCCATTCAGTAACCAAAACCTCTTCTGACACAGGATAGTCCCAATACCGTGTTAGTAGGTCTGAAAGGACCGAAAGCCCGCAGGATGTATCATAGCCCTGTTCTGCAACCTGTGCAAAGCGAAGGGCTTCTGCGCTTTGCATTGTTTGTACTAGTAATAGGAACGAAAGGATTTCCGCCATAACACCTCCAGAATGACAAAAAAATAATTTTTGACTTGACAGTAACACGGGGGGGGTATAATCAAGCCATCCTCTGGCCAGAAGTACAAAATGTATGTTATGGCGGTATTAAGAAATGAAAAAGCTCATTGCATCTTTACTGGTCCTGTTTTTAGGTGCTAGTATGGTGATGGCAGAGGTGTCGGCGTCTGGAGCGGAATCCCAACAGGCTGTGGCGGTTTCTACTGCGGATTTTGCTGATGTAGAAGGGGTTGAGATCGGGGAACTAGAAAGTGGTGAGGTGAGAGGGGGAAAACTGCCGGACAGGGAAGGTTCTGTGATGTATGGTTCAGGTGTAAAAAAAGAGGTTATGAACGCTGATTATGTTCCTACCAAATCCCAAGTTAAAGAATCTATCAATGAGATAAAAAAAATAACACCTGCTGCTACAGATGTTGCAGTCGCTGCAATTGGCTTGTATTCTATTAGTCATCCAGTACCTAGAGTAATACTATATACAGCGGGTGCTTATTCGTTGGGTAGAGCATTACAACAATGTAGTACTTATTAAAAGAAAAAGCATCTCAAAATTAAATCTAATTTTGAGATGCTTGTTGGTTTGTAAATTGTTATCATATTGAAGGAATTGGTTACTAAAATGAATGAAAAACTACATCTTCTTTTCCCTAGAGAACTATTATGGCTCGTGTTTATACCTTTCATTATTATTTTTTTCATACAGAAATATAACCCCATACAGGTTATTAATGAAGCAATCTTTGCTTTTCTTTCAGCTTATACTATTATTATTATATATCAGACAACGAAGTTGATAAAAAAAACAATATTTAAGAAACTAAACATTGTTTTTACATGGCTAATTAGTGGCATTGACGCTATTCTTAATTATAAAATTATTCAGAGTGGTTCTGTTAATGAAAACAGTAATTTTTTATTTGTTCAAATCATTAATGATCAAAGTTTATTTTGGAATATTCTACTTGTTTTCTTGTTTAAGGTGTCCGTTATGACTATTGTGTTTATTTGTCTTGAACGGGCCATATATAATAATGCACGATTTTGTCAAGGTGATACTTTTGGGGAATTATGTGCATATCCGAAAATAATAGATAAGAATATTGCATTATATCATTATGCACGCTCTCTATTTTTTGTAAAGGATGAAAAGAGGTTTTTCATTGCAGAACCAAATATATTACAAGTTTATTACTATGTATTTTATAAGCCATTGTTTATAGTGATAGTTATGATGATCTTTGTTTTTTTTAACAACCTGTATTTCTTTTTTAGTAAGATGAAAGTTGCAACTTCTGTATCTTTGTATATTTTTGCTGCACTGTTGATGAGTGTTGTAATTCTGCCTGTGATTTATTTTTTACAATTAAGTCGTCGTAGTAAAAACATTGGTTAGTTTATTCTATTAAATTGACTGGATTATGAAAGTTGTTAAATATCATAGTGATGTGATCTTTAAATTATGGGGTTGGTATGCGAATAGTATTTATTATTTTAATATATTTAATAACATACTTTGTTTATGTATTGATAAAGATTATTTTTGAATATAAAAATGTGGAAATAGTGGTTGTTTTAAAAAGGTATTTAGTCAATTTAATAAAAAATATTCCAATAATTATTGGATGTGCGATAGGTGGTGCGGCCGCTATATTTTTTTGTTCGCTGGTAAAATGGGAATGTAGTATAGAAACAATTTATCCTCTCTATTTTACGACATTGTTTGGGAATCTTTTTCTTTCAATTATAAACTCGAAATCTAAGGAATGAATATGAAATATATATTGCCATTTATCCTTTTGTTTATTCATAACTCTTGGTTATTATTTTCGTATTTTTTTAAAATAAAATTACTTGTTAATTATATCAGTGAAATTATTTTAAATATAGTAATTCTTTTAC
>JAIWNU010000121.1 GCA_020216655.1 Treponema sp.
AGTACCTGCACCACAGATCCACCAACCGTCGCATTATACGCCGGTGCGCTTGTCCCGTTCGTGCTAATAAAATATTTCACCCCTTCTAGACCATAGGTATCACCAGCAATAGCATTAAATGTTACAGTTTTATTAACCTTATTCCCTGCTAAAAGTTTGTCAAAACTGGTAATTTCTACATTTGGAGGCGTTGTATCATAATAAATGGTTCTAAGGAGAGTGGCGGTTTTTCCACTAACTGTGGTCAGAACCGCTTGGTATTTGTATAAACCGTCTGTGGGAAAAGAGTCATAGGGAAGATTTCCGCTCAACTGGCCGGTAAAGGTATAAGTGCCAGCAACGAAGGTAATTGTCTCGTTTGGCGTACCCGGATAAGTATTGTTACCCTTTGCTTCATAAATTTCAATTTTCGCAAGCTGGGTAGAATGGCTCCCGTCAAAACTCATGGTGAAAGGTCCATTCCGGAACATATCGGCTGCATCAATATGGGTTTCTTCAAAATAAGGAGCATCAGAATCGATCATTAACTGAAGGACATTAGTGGAACCCTGAGTTCCTTCATCTGTTAGGGCATGCATAACAAACTTATATTTACCGGGTAATAAATCAAGTCCGGCACTGTCAACAAGAGCAAAGGAAAAACTCACTGAATTACCAATTTGCAGTACGGAAATATGATCATCATCACCAGAAGGATTAGTATTCTTTATCGTCGTGATTAAAGCATTGGTATCATAATCTCGAATCTCAACAACTACCGAATTAGGTTCAGTCGGATCGATAGCACCACTACCGCTAGGAGGATTAATTATTCCATTAACTTTTGACTTCGGAGGCAGAACATTGCTTTCAGCACCGTCTGCATCTTTAATATTAGTAAACAGAAATTCTATTTGCGGATCCGCTTCATATTTAAAGCTGCCATAATCAGCAACATTTTGCAAACGCCTTGTTGCCAAATCTTGCCACGTAATACCTGAGGTGCTTCCCGTTATTCCAAGCTGGTCAATTTTTCCGATTTCGTCCATTGCAGGAAAAGGAGCTAAAGTGTTTACTTTAAGGCTATTTATATCAACACGATGAAAATAATAAGTGTTTTTATTTCCTGCTGCATCGGTTACTTCTACATTGTATTTATATGTTGCTTCGTCAACCAAACCTGCAATTTTATCTTTGAGCTCGAACCGTATAGTCTAGGTGTTTGTCCCGTCAGCTAGGGTTGGACCAGCTAGAATACTGCCATCGGTCTTTAATAGTGAGACTTTGACATCCTTTATCGTCGTAGCATCGTATACTTCGCCTTTTATATCTATAGTATTTGTATACTGAGAACCACTTAAATAGAGAGGACTGGTTACCAATACCGTAGGGGGAGTGGTATCGATAATGACAGAGGTATAGGTGTTTTGGGTTTTTCCTTTGCTATCAGATACAGTTACGTCAATCGTATATTGACCGTCTATTAAAGCGTCAGTCGGATCAGTTGCAAGCCGCGTTTTAAAAGTAACACTCCAATTATTATCCTGGTCTGGGGAAACATTAAGAGTCTTAACAACAGCTCCGGCTGCATTTTTTACCCGTATAGTCAACGATGGGGTTACGCTGTCATCACTCGCGGTTCCGGTTACAGAAAACTCAGAACTATTCACATAAGTATTCGGCACCGGCGATAGAATTTTAGCAACCGGCGGACTTAAGTCTACCTTGGCGCCGAGACCGGCGGTAAAGAGATCACAGCCTGAAAGACTGAGGGCCAGAGCGGCCAGAGTACTGATAACGGAAACCTTTAATAAACGCATATAATCCCCCAAAAAGACACCTATAAACTAATTAGCATACATTATGCCAACCAGCTTATTGCTAACCAAATCCTCATTTTTAGATTATTTATTATATCGGAACATTTTATAAAATAGTAAAAAATTATCTTTTTGGAGATATTAAAGAAGATTCGACATTTTAGACGAATATTGACGATTTTGGGCGAAACAAACCGGAACTGCTCCTTAAGCAACAATCATACGGGGCAGTCCCGGCAAAAAATATATTTTTACATAAAGGGTAACAGGCTCTTGTAACCCTTATTTTTCATTTGTAAAGACATACCGGGGCGAAAGGGCTTCCAGGGCGTCTCGGTAAGATTTTTCCGCGTTCGCAAGCTGCCAGGCTGAACGCAGGAGGTCAGCCTGAGCAGATGAAAGGTCGAGGCGCGATTTTTGCCCAAAGGAAGCGAGTACTTCCATTTGGTCGTAGACAAACTGGGCTGAATTATAGGATGTGGCAGTCTTTTGCCAGCTTTCGTAGAGCCGGTTTAACTCCCTAACTTTTTGGTCGTATTCTAAGGCTACGGTCTCCCCGGTCCGGTCTGCCTGTTTCTGTTTAAGAGCAGCCGTCTCTTGAGCAAGAGCCGCCTTTTCACGAAACACAAGATCCAGGGGCAGCTTCACCATCGCCTGAGCAGACCAGGTGTTCGATGAGGGCGAAAAATCACCTTTTATGGTGATATCAGGCTTCGGTTGGGCTGTCTGTGCATCAATCTTGCTCGATTCTGCATCCAGTTTGGCTTTGACATAGGTATCGCTTATCGCGAGATAGGTAGATTTTTCTAGCAGCGCAGCGGATTCAGGAGAAGGGACATCCCCTTCAGCTTTAAGAAGCTGTTCAAAGTCCGGTAAATCTCCCGCTGGGATGCCAAGACTCATCGCTAAAGATTGATGAATAATCTCATAATTTGCTGCCGCGGTTTCATAATCCAGCCGGGCCTGGGTCAGGTTAGCCATAGCATCCAGAACATCCGTCTGGGACGATTCGCCCCGGCTCATCAGGACCTGGGACTGGTCATATTTTGCCTGCGCCGTATCCAAGGCAGCCTGTTTATAAGCCACCTCAGCCTTGCTCACAACAAGACTGCGAACCGTACTGCGGAACTGGAGTACCGCGGTGCGGAGCGTACTGCGGTAGGACTGGAGGCTCGAAAGGTTATCTATTGCGGCCTTAGATGGCTGACCAGAGAGGGGACTAAGTGTCGCCGAAATGGTCGAAGTTATAGTCCCGTCGCTTTTAAGCGTCCCTGTGGCTCCCAGGGAAAACCAGTCTGCCAGGGGCACCGACAGGGATGCCCCGTAGCTTGTCCCATTCGATCCTGCGGAAGAAGCAGGACCAGTTGGGACAGCGCCAAAGGAACCGCCCGTGTTAGCCGAAAGGCTCACAGAACTGGAACGCCAGGCAGGCTGCGACGCGAGGGAAGCGGCACTGTTTTTTAGTTTCAGCGCCGCCGCAGCCACATCCAGATTATGGGAGAGAGCCAGAGAAACCACCTCATCCAGGCTGTCAAAGGCAAAGAGGTGCTGGACCGGCCCAGAAAGGGCAAAACAGAGCAGTACAAGGAGGGGAACAAACCGCTTATGTTGATTCATACCTTACTCCTTTAGTCCGTCCACAATGGGCTCCGATGCGGACTTCATGGCCGGAAGGAAGGAGAAGAAGCCCGAAAGGAGGACAGCCACAATCGGCGCAAGGAGGCTTCTCGGCTCAAACACAGAAGCGGTTAGATCCGTACCGTTCATCTGTAAAGCCTCAAGGAAAGGATTCAGCAGGTCCTTGCTAAAGCCATGAATAAAGAGGGATATGATAAAACCAGCAAGTCCCCCCAAAGCGGTCAGCTTGAGTCCATTCAGTATCAGTTCCAGCGTGACCTTAAACACCGTGTTGCCAATGGCCCGCTTAATGGCCATTTCACGGCGGCGTTCCGCTGCCTCGGCCATCATGCTGGATACCACACCGAAGGCTGCCACTATCAATATGGCAAAACCAAATAGTTCGGTGATTAACGAAAGGCCCTGGAGCGTGGAACGAACCTGTTCAACCGACGATGCCCCTCCCCGATCGATTGAACCCTCCCAGACAGCGATTTTTACCATTTCAAGTTTTTTTACCTGGCTCAGGTAACTTCTGAGTCCCGCGGTGATCCCTTCCAAGGGCCGTACATCCACGGTCCGTCCCACAAAGGTACGGGCAAAGGGGAGAATGGGCATATCGGTGGGGAACATGACCGTATAGGGTACGATATAATCGGGAACACCGTATACATCTCGTTCAAAGGCGGTTACGTCCTTAAACACACCGACTACTGTGTATGAATCGTAGGATGATTCAGCCCTGCTGGGAGCGCCACCTACCTGCCGCAGGACAAAAATATTCCGGTCTCCCCGGAATGTTTTGCCGACCGCGTCTTGGCTTGAACCAAAAAGGAGCTTGGCGGCCCGTTCAGAAAGGACGGCTACACGAGAACGGCCGCTCACATCGGAAGCAGAAAAGAAACTCCCCGCTGCGAAGCGAAGCCCCATGATATCCGCATACTGGTCGTCGGCTCCGAGTACCGTGCCCGGCCGGTAGGCAGTGCCGGCTACTTCGATCTGCCGCCAGGGTAATTCGTTAATAATAGAAACGGCTTTGAGCCCAACATTTGCGTCCAACAGGGTCTGCTTGTCCTGGGGGCTCAGAATGAGGGGCGACTGCCAATCCAGGGAGGAATCGGCACTGAGATTAGCGTTTGCAATGATGACCCGCCGGCCCCCGCCTTGGACCGCCACGGTAACAAGCCGATCAAGCTGGGCTGATATAGCATAAGATACAGCCAAAGCTGCGGTTCCTACCGTTACCACAAGGACCAGTAAAAACCGGCGGAATGCATGGCCCGATAACTTAACAGATAGTTTCATACAGGTATTCCTTATTATTCTTCGCGAAGCGCATCAACAATATCCGTATTGGCCGCCGCAAGAGCCGCAGGAATTGCAAAGATACAGGCAACAATGACTGCCAGAACCGATACCCCCAGGGCGAGATCGAGCCGCTGGGGCAGCACCATACCGCGGAGCTGACTTTTTTCCAGTATGCCCTGCAGAGCACTCGCGAGGGGGAAGGAGGCAGCAAAACCTAAAACAGCTCCGCTCGCTCCAAGCAGCAGTGTTTCGATAAGGGTTTGCCCCAGCATACTTTTGGAGGTAGCCCCTAGGGACCGCTGAATCGCGATAGAACGGATCCTGCGGGAAACCCGGCCGATCATCAAATTGAATATATTGATGGCCGCCGCAACGCCAACTGCGCTGGCCATTAAGGCCAAAAGGGACAGGATTTTTAGCCGCTTATCCAGATCTTTTTTTATCTGGCTAATTTGGGTCTGCGCTACCGCTTTGTTTTCGCCGTATATGCGGGCAAAGGAGGCTTCCAGTTTTCGAGCCACGGCGGCCAGGTCAGCCCCTTTCTGCGCCGTAAAGGACAGCTCCCCTACTCTGCCAAAAAAGGTCGCATTGGCACCCACTCCGGTTCGGGCTATGCCTTCCCGGGTCGGCACAAACACAAGCTCATCAAAAGAAGCAGCGAGGCCTTCGGTGCTGTACGCATATGGCGCAAGCACACCGACTATAGTATAGATGCGGCCATTCAGGCGTATCTTTTTATTAAGGACCTGCTGATCCGCATAGAGCTTTTTTGCCAGTTCCGAACCGACGACAGCCACCGCATTACCCTGGCTCACATCCCGGTCATCAAAAAGGATTCCTTCCTTGGCGGTAAGTTCATAGGCGGTAAAGAAGGAAGCACTGGCCATATAGCCCTGCACCTGCTCTAGCAGGGGCGTATCGACAGTCTGGCTTGTGGTTTCTTGGGCAAAACCCATCATGTCGGGAGGGCCAAAGTCCCCGCCCGGGCCAGGTCCGCCGGCCTGTCCTGGCCCGCCGGCCTGTCCAGAACTGGCTCCGCTGGCTTGCGCGGGGCTGGCACTAGAACCGCCGGTCCGAGCGGACGAACGAGAAGCGGTGCCGCCAGCCATAGCACCGCCAGAAGCGGCGACGCCAGAAGCAGTTGCAGCACCACCAGCCATAGCACCGCCGGCCGCGGCGCTGCCAGAAGCGGTGCTGCTTGCGCTGCCGGCTGCGGTACCGCCGGCCGCGGTACCGGCAAATAAAGCCGCACCGGCACCAGGTCCAGCACCGCCGAAGAATCCGCCGCCCGCAACGGAGGTCGTGGTAAACCGCATATACCGGGCCTGGTAAGAGGCCACAATATCAGGATTATCCTCCAATATTTTGGGGATATCCTGCAGATTAAACCGTACCGGTTCGCTCGAAGCCGCATCGACCCTGACCGCCGCCTCGCCGGATCCCATGGCCTGGAAAACACCGCGGACCGTAATCTGCCGGGCCTGGGGCTGCTGGGTAAAACGATCAAAAACAGTATTATAAGAACCTATTAAGGATATTACCGCCGCAAGTATAGCGGTTGCCAGTGCAATTCCCAGCACCGCTAAAAGCGAATCGACCCAGTGAATCCGGATCTGTCGCCAGCTTAACATTATTTTGTCCATGGCTCGCGCTCCACAATCTGTTCAATCAGACCGTCTTTTAGCCGCACTGTTCGGGTCCCTTGGGCACCGAGTTTTTCGTCGTGGGTAACCATAATAACGGTCATACCTTCCTTGTTAAGGGCATGGAGAATTTCCATAATTTCAGCCCCCTGGTCAGAGGGCAGGTTTCCCGTCGGTTCGTCTGCCAAGAGGAAGCCCGGATCGTTCGCTAGGGAGCGGGCAATAGCCACTCGCTGCTGTTCACCCCCCGACAGGGTAGTAGGCCGCGCGTGGAGCCTATGGGAAAGCCCCATCCTATTAAGCAGTTCTGTTGCCCGGATCTTACGCTGGGCTAAGGGAACCCCCGCATACCCCATGGGAAGCATCACATTTTCGAGGCTCGTCAGCTCAGGCAGCAGATAGAATTTTTGGAATACAAAACCAAAGTGTCGGTTTCGTATCCGGGCCAGGTCTGCATCCCGGAGGCCCATCACATCCCGGCCCTCGATGCTGTACACCCCGGAGGTCGGCATATCAAGAAGACCAATAATCTGAAGCAGCGTCGATTTTCCAGACCCAGAGGGCCCCATTATGGTCATAAATTCGCCCCGTTTAATTTCCAGATTGATGTCCTTTAATCCTACAACCTGGCCTGTGCCAGTGTTCCAAGCCTTAGTTATATTCGTTAATTGCAGCATACATACTCCTTGCCATAAAATGATTTAGTCAAAATTATTTAGCCGACTCATCGACCGTGAATGAATCGAGATGAATAAAGTCCCGGTAGTCAGAAATAATGACCCGGTCCCCTTCTTTAAGCCCCGACACAACCTGAATATAGGAGCCGTCAGCAACACCGAACTTTACGGTCTGCTTTTTCGCTACCCCGCCAGACACCACATAAACGGTGGAATAGTTTCCACTGGATAGATATGGCCCCCGGGGCAGCACGAGTGCATCCTGCAAGGTACCGGCCACAATTTCGCCAGACACGGAAGCGCCGATAGTGGGTTTTTCGGGTTTCGTCTTGAACACGGCAGTTACTTTAACCACCGAGCCCGATGAGCTTGATGAACTGGTCGCCGAGGGTGCAATGGTATCTACGGTGGCTGCGTAGGCATTTTCCCCTACGTAAACGGTCACCGGCTGTCCCTTCGTTACGGAGCTTATTCTCGTTTCTGGTACATCGAGGGCGGCACGGCTGTCGGCAGGATTGGCCACAACCGCCAGTTCCTTGTAATTACTGACCGTACCTCCAGCCTCCACTGACACGCTGTAGACCGTGCCGCCCCGGCTGGTGCGGACCGTATAGGCAGCGATCTTGTCCTTAAGGTCCTTAATGTCCTTTTCCAGAATAGTCCGGTCGGCCTGGGAGTTTTTCATATCAAGCTGATAGGAAGCCTCCGCCTGATCCTGGTTTATCTGGGCCTTAACCAGCGCATCTTTAGCGCTCTGCAGCTTGAGCTGGGCTGCCAGAACTTCCTGATCTGAAGCAAGGTTTTTACCCTTAAGAGCCTGAACCTTGTCCAGCTCCCGCTGAGCATCATCGACAGCCCTGGAAGCCGCATCGATCTCGATAGCCCGTTGTTTACGGCTGTATTGCTGGGTAACCGTGGCTTGTTCAATCTGGCGGTTCAGCTTTTCTAACGACAGCTGCTTACTCTGGAGCTGGGACTCAAGATCTGAGACACCGATCTGCAGCAAGACCTGCCCCGGAGCAACCTGGTCCCCTTCCTGCACATATACCTGGGTAACTACACCGTCACCGGGGGAGGTAATAATTTCTTTTTTTGCAAGTTCAAGAACACCTGATACTGACACGATATCCCGGATGGTCTTTTTTTCCACCACCGCCTGGGATGTGGCCTTAACGACCGCAGTGCTGTTCTGGGGTTTGGCAGATAAAAGGGTACTGAGACCCAAAGCGGCGATTCCTATCACCACAATGAGTCCCGCCACAAGCAGCCAAGAGACCGTCTGTTTTCTTGGCGTCTCTGGACCATTCTGAAAAATAGGACTTGTATTTGGCATAGCATTTTTCTCCTTATGACAGGTTAAACGTACTGCATAACGGAGCTGCTGTGGTTAAGAGTGTGTAAAACCTTATGTTAAAATTGTAAAAAGATGCACTCTCAGGAAGCCCAACTATGACAGAAAACGGGGCTCTTTGTTACAATAACAATATGAAGTTTTTTAAGCGTTACTGGTCTATAGTGCTGACCGCCGCGATGATACCCCTGTTACTGTTTCTTGCGGTAAACCAGATCAGATGGATCCGGGATCTTGGGGTCCGGGAACGGTACCGGCTCGTACAGGCCCTGCATTCTACGGCGAACCAGCTGGGGAACGCCATTCAAAACGAAATTGCCGTTATCCCTGTTCTTTTTGATTTTGACTGCGATGAAATGGCCTACATTCTCGGCCGGAAAGACTATGAAGAATTCGAAAAACGTTGGACTGCCTGGCAAACCTATGCCCAAAGTCCGGAGATTATATCAGAGATCTATATTATAGTTGATGAAGGACGCTTCGATATAACATCAACCGCCTGGCAATGGAAAGGAACAACTTTTGAACCTGTTGCCTTTAAGATCGAAGATTCCGGTCTTTTTGTCTTTCCCCTGCGGCCAGGGAACACAGCGAATCGGTATAAATTGATTATCAAATTTAACAATGATGTATTAAGTAAAAAATTGATTCCGCCGCTGGCAGAACAATTTTTATTCGGCAAAAATGACTACTATTTTAGAGTGATTGACCGGGTAAACCAAACCGTGGTGTACGAATCCTCAAGCAACATTCCCGATGGTATCTTTGATACTCCCGATATTCGGTATCCCCTTCTGCGGCCCGATTTTTTGTTTACCTTCAGCAGACTGCCGGAAAACAGGGATCCCAATTTTGATACCGTACCTGCCATGACTATACTGCAGCTCAGGCGTCAGTATGCGGCTAACCAAAAAAATCCAGACCTGGCAGCGGAAGGATTTTCTGAATCAAGACCCCCAGAGCAGCGGGACCGTATCGAAGGGGCCCGTTGGGTACTCGAGGCGGTTCATAAATCGGGGTCTCTCAAGGCGGTGGTAAATACTATTATGCTCCGCAATACCATACTCAGTATGGGAACCTTTCTTTTGCTTGCCCTGGCCATACTTGCGCTCACCATAGCAGTCCGGAGAAACCAGGAATTGGCAGAGCGTCAGCAGGATTTTATCGCCACCGTAACCCATGAACTTAAAACTCCGGTGGCGGTCATTAAAGCAGCGGCGGACAACCTAGCCTCGGGCATCGTCGCCGAACCGGAAAAGGCTCGGAAGTACGGCGCCATGATAATGGGGGAAAGCAATAAATTAGCCACCATGGTGGACCGGCTTCTCATTTATTCACGGCTTTCGAGCCACAAACAACTAGAACTTGCACCATTGGACTTACGGAAGCTCATCAATATGGTATTACAACAATATGAAGCAGCCCTTGCGGAAGCGGAATTCCGAGTCGAAGTAATAGCCCCGGAAAGCTTGTTTGTGAGGGGAGATGAACAAACCCTTAGCCTTGCCCTGGGCAATTTGGTGAACAATGCGATCAAACATGCCAGGGACGGAGCTTTTTTAGGAATAGATATTCGGCAGGAACAAAACAAATGGGCAATTATCGCGGTCCGCGACCATGGTCCTGGCATTCCGCGGCAGGAACGGAAACAGGTGTTCGATGCCTTTTACCGCGGTGTCCAGGCAAGGGAAAACCAGGTCCCTGGCAGCGGGCTCGGCCTTAATGTGGTACGCCGGATTATCGAAACCCATGGGGGAACCATTTCCTGCGAGAGCATGGGAGATCTGGGGGCCCTGTTTATCATCAAATTGCCTTTACATAAGGAGACAGGACATGGTAAAGACTAGTTCTATTCTCCTTGTGGAAGATGAGCCGGGCCTGGTGCTGACCATTTCAGACCGGCTTACCGCCGAAGGCTATCATTGCGATACCGCCAGGGATGGAACAGATGGTTTTGAAAAGGCTAAAAATAGCTCCTATGATCTTTTTATTTTAGATGTGATGCTTCCCGGCAAAGGGGGCTTTGATATCTGCCGGGACCTGCGGGCTCTTGGTTACAAGCAGCCCATCCTTATGCTTACCGCCCGGAGCCAGGTTATCGACCGGGTGTTGGGGTTAAAATTAGGAGCCGACGACTATCTCTGTAAACCCTTTGATATGAACGAACTGCTTGCCCGTATAGAAGCGCTGCTGCGGCGTGCTCAGCCCCAGGAAGAAGGGCCAATAGGCGGGACTCCTTCTGAGAGCTCCCGGGGAACCGAACGGTACACCCATTTTACGGTGGATTTCCAGACCGGTACGGTGGAACATTCTGGTACAATACAGAGTCTCTCTGCCCAGGAATACAAGCTGCTCGCCTTCCTTACCCGACACCCAGGACAAATCATTTCCCGGGACAAGCTCCTCGATGCGGTCTGGGGCTATGGGACCGAAACTACAACCCGCACGGTGGATGTTCATATTGCCTGGCTCCGCAAAAAAATCGGAGATACCGAGCCGGCCCCCTACCATATCCAGACAGTCCGCGGCCTCGGGTACCGCTTTGTGCCCTGAACGGAGGCTATGTAGTTTGTTCGGGCAGCGGGTAATAATTGCTTATGTTCCTCTTGGCATTCGGCACGCTATACTTACAGCTGGATTGAATAAAAAGTCCCATCAGGGGGATCCCAATAAGTAATGTTTCCTACCTGGTAAAACAGGGTATACTGTACCAGAGTACCAGGGGGAATATCGGAACGGCTAAGAATAACAAACTCGTCGATCTCGCTATTTACTTGCCGGCTCCATTGACCTATCGTATCAACATAATGTTTGAATTGATCCACACTATATCGAAGTCCGACAAGTTTTTCATAATTTCGGTTTCTTACTCTCGCCACGACTTTGAGCTGTGCAGCAATAATAAGGCGGCCATTCTCATGGGTATATAACAATTTTTCTGCCGATACGAGCTTTATCTCTTCCACTACTCTTCCCTCAGTTCATATCATACATCATACTAAATCGGTAAACTTGAAAACCAAAACTCATTATATCAAATACAAACTAAATAATAAGATTCTTCTGATACTGTCCTCAGCTATTAATATTTTTTTCTTTATTATATTATAATACTATAAATTATGAATTCCAATTAATGCAAATGGGCATTTTATATCATTTTATACATATATAGATATTATTACCAATACAACATAAAACGGTTTAGATTTTTGTTGACAGATTTTTTGAGTGGGTTTACCATAATTTTATACGAAATAGATTATCTACACAAACTCTATTTTCTCCATTGTTTTCTATTCGTATCGATCTCGCTATGGCGGATAAAAATCAAAGTAAGGAGGAGTACATGAAAAGGAGCATGAGATGGGGTATTGTGCTTGCTATTGCAGCAAGTCTTTTACTGCTGTTCTCAGGATGTGACACACAGTTTTTTGGATCGAGCCAGACTGATCTGGCTGGTACAAATGATGCCGGGATAGCCCGTTCGATAACCGGTAAATCTGGGGTCATGATGCAGGGCTTTTATTGGGATGTACCTGCTGGAGGAACCTGGTATGACACCATGAAAAGCAAGGCTGCAGAACTTGCCAACATGGCTGGCGGCTATGGTATTGACGCGATATGGTTCCCGCCACCTTCCAAGGCTGATAATGGGGCCTATTCCATGGGCTACGATCCCTTCGATTATTACGATCTCGGTCAGTACAACCAGAAGGGCTCTATAGAAACCCGATTTGGTTCACAGGCGGAATTAAAGAGTGCTATTGCAACTTTTAAAAGTTATGGTATTGCCAGTATGGCCGATATAGTTTTGAACCACAGATCCGGAGGAAACAGCGAATTTAATCCGAAAACTGGTACGAATACATGGACAGACTTTTCTGCAGTTGCCTCAGGAAAGAACAAATGGCATTGGGATTCCTTCCATCCCAATAATTATTGTTCCAGCGATCCCGGTGCTTTTGCAGGATTCCCTGATGTCTGTTTTGTTTCTGGCTCTGCATACAATGATCAGAAGGCATGGATGAACTGGTTGATGAATACTACCAATGCAGGCTTTACCCAATGGCGTTTTGACTATGTTAAAGGCCTTGAACCATGGGTAATCAAAGACATGAAAGCCGCTACTGGCGGAGCATTCTCTGTAGGCGAATATTGGGATGCGAATACCGATACTTTGAACTGGTGGACCAACGAAGCCAATGCTTCTGCATTTGACTTTGCCCTCTATTACACCATGAAGGACATCTGCAATAATACCAGCGGTGGCGGATATCTGCCCAATCTGGTCGATTACAGCAAGTCCTTTGCAGCCAAGAATCCCATGAGGGCAGTTACTTTTGTTGGGAACCACGACACAGACGAAATTTACACCGATAAGATGATGGCCTATGCGTTCATACTTACTTACCAGGGTTATCCCTGTATCTGGTGGAAAGATTATTATAATTATGGACTGAGCAGCCTAGGTGGCCAGTGGGGCAACGGTATTAAACAGTTGGTCTGGGTCAGAGGAAAACTAGCTTCTGGAGCACCGACTATACAGAACCTTAAAACCAATGATGGCGACATGCTCATTTATGGCAGCTATGGAACCTCAACCAGTTCTCCCGGTTACATAGTTATTATCAACGACCATCCAACAAGCTGGAAAGGTTCTTGGGTACAGACAGGAAATAATTATTTAAAGAATAAAAATCTTAAGGTATATGCCTGGTATTCGCCGGTCAGCGGCCAGAATTACCAACCCCAGACGAAATACTGCGACAGCAACGGCTGGGTAGAAGTATGGGCTCCGCCTCGGGGCTATGCGGTTTACTCTGTCGACGGACTATAATCGATGTGTTTTCGCCGGTTCATAAGAACCGGCGTTGATTTGGCTGGCTCACATATGTGGTCAGCCTTTATTTTTCTTGACCCAATACGACTCTTAAGCCTTCATTAAAACGCTTCAAAAGGACCTGTGCATTTGGATAGGCTTTGGAAACCATGAGACAGTATTCCAAATTTTCAGCAAAAGGTTTTTCAATTATATCAATTGGATTTTCTTGGCCGCGGAACAAATTTTTAGAGGCATCCAAAATTACCTTATATTCATCTATAACAAAATCGAGTCTTCCTTTCGCAAGCTTTTTCAAGGCAAGATCTAGACTGGCAGATTCCTCTACCAGAATACCTCTGCTGCGAAGTGGTACAACAACCGCTTTGGTCCCCGCAGTAGTACCAACTCGATAGGACTTTAACTCCTCTATTTTCCCTGAATATTAAATCCTGCGGTTCTTTTAGAGTCTTTATTTCGGACTATTATCAATTTTGAAATAAATAAGGGGTCCGAAAAATAAAAAAAATCTTCCCGCTCTGGTATCCGAAGGTATGGAAAGGTAGCGAAGAATTCGCCCTTTTGAACGAGATACTCTGCCCGAGGCCAGGGGAAAAAATAGAATGTCGGAGACAATCCTGCTTCTAAACATGCTTTGCGGACAACAGCGGTTACAACACCATATTCTGGCAGATTTGGTCCTGTATGGGGATTCCATTCACCGATAGCAAATTTTAAAGTGTTCTCCCCCTGTGCGATAAGCAGAGTTGCAAACAAGATATAAAAAATAATCATTGAACGTTTTTTCATCGCGAATAGATTTCCCGTTTGAGCGAATCTTCTATTTCTTTTCTTTTCATCTCCAAAACAACTTCGAAACCATTATTCGATGATTCATGAATAAGGGCTTTCATCTGACTGCTCAAGGCAGCTACAAAGCGGAACCCCAGGGTTCCATCGGGTGGATTAGCTATAGTAAAGGGACACCCCTTTCCCTGATCAGCTACTGAAAGGATAATCATGTCTCCCTCTTGCCGCAATGCAATACGTACAGCACCAGATCCGCCTTCATAGGCATGTTCCGCTGCATTGGAGATAAGCTCGAATAAGATGAGTCCGCTTGCTACCGCATAATCGATAGGGAACACCATCGGCTGTATATCCATGATACAAGTAATTGAACCGTTACCCATCATTTCCTTGCTGAGACCGCAAATAGAAGCGATATACGACGCCATTTCTATACCATTGATTCTTCGAGTTTCAATAAGAAGTGCATAGGCCTCTGCAATAGTGTCAATACGACCTAATAACTTGGTAAGGATATCATTTTCATCTGTAGCTGATTCTATAGCTGCGGCTCTTTGCTGGTTAATAATTGCGGAGAGCAGCTGGAGGTTATTTCTAATTCTATGATTCAATTCGCGCATAAGAATATCTCGTTCGGCGATAGAACGCTTTAATTCTTTAAATTGGTTTAAAATAGTATCCCTAAGAGAAAGAAGTAGCCCCCGGATCCCTTCAAACTCTATATACCCTTTGTGAACCGAATCCGAAAATAGTATTCTTGTTTCGTCTTCTTCTTTTATCTCGGTGGTCAATACTCCATAAGTTGCAATGAGCTGGGCAATTTCGTCCAGAGGCTCTTGCAGTTTATTTCTGAGGATATTTCTTAAAAAGAATTGCATAAAGAAAAAGATGAGTAAAACGGCTCCTAAAAAAAACAAAAAACCGCTCGCAATTCCTTTTATTATGAGTATATAGTCAAGCGAGTACCGGCTTTCACCTATTTTATAACCGTTTTTGATATGCTCAAATCGGGATTGTGCATTATAGCCGAACAATTTTATGTGATTTTTGCTATAAGAAAAAAGAAGAATTCCTTCTTCATCAATTATTTCCAGAGATGACAAAGAAGTATTCGATACAATTAGCTGTGCAAGCTCTCTGATTTTTTGAGAGTCCATCTCCCAAAGGGCTTCGTTAAGAGATGTCCTCAAAATCGTTGTGATATACTGACCTTCTACATGGACAGCGTTCCTGACTGAAAAAAACGCAAAAACAGACCATCCCAGGCTTATGCAAAGAAGCATTGCAAAAAAGACCTTAAATACGGAAAAGGATACTTCTTTAAGCAAAGAAGGCCGTTCATGCGGACCTGCATTCATACTAAAAAAGATAGTAGAGAACTCAAAAAAAAGCCAATAACTTATACCTTGAACCGTCCGATATAGCTTTCCATAGTGGAAATGATTTTTCCAGTCCTATCAGAAGAATCAAGCACCACCCCTGTAGTGCCTTCT
The DNA here is from genome assembly GCA_020216655.1 of Treponema sp. Classification (GTDB taxonomy): domain Bacteria; phylum Spirochaetota; class Spirochaetia; order Treponematales; family Breznakiellaceae; genus Gracilinema. The sequence continues at coordinate 15,521 of JAIWNU010000121.1, forward strand.
ATTTCTTTGACTTCAGTAACGATGACATCCATGAGGTCTTGTATATCATGGGCACTTTCATGGAGGCTTTCAATTTCATCCCGGACTACCAATATACTGGATGCCATTTCTCCTGAGGCCCGCTGAACCTGGCCGGTAATATCATTCATGTTTTTTAGAGCTTCGAGAATTTGGGAGGAACCGATTTTTTGTTCCTCCATCGCATGCTTTATTTCCAATACCAATGAACCAGTGGCTTCAATATGATTCAACAAACTCCCAAAGGTTTAAACAGAGGCCTGGGAGGACGACACAACGCCCTCTATTTCAGCCCCCATGGAAGCCAAATTTGCACCAATCGTCCTGGACTGTTCGCTTGCGGTCTCCGCAAGACGGCGTATTTCATCGGCCACAACTGAAAAACCTTTGCCGAGTTCACCCGCATGGGCCGCTTCTATGGCAGCGTTCATGGCAAGCAGATTTGTCTGACTCGCAATGGCTGCAATCGCTTCGTTAGCTTCTATCAGCGCCCGAGATTGGTTCGCAACCTGACTAATCCGATCGACCACATTCTGCTGGGCTTCCGAACCAAGACCTGAGGCCCTGTTGATCTCTTCGAATTGCTGTGCCATTTTTTCCACAGAGGCGGTCACTGAACCAATGTTGCCTATCATTTCTTCCACCGCCGATGAAGCCTTTCCTATACTCTCGGCCTGGATCTTAATGGTTGCATTAAGGTCTTCTATAGATTGTGTTATCTGTCCTGCTGCATCGGATGCCTGATCGGTACTTTGAACCTGATCTTCCGATTTATTTTGGACCATCACAACCGTATTGATTATTTTTTCTGCCGTTGTCTTAGCCTGTAAGCTTTCGTTTTCCAGATTTTTTCCCACTAATGACAATTCTTGCTGTGTTTGCTTGAGGCTGGTCACCAAGGCATGCAGTTTCTCTATAAATGCATTAAAGCTGCTCACAAGATCGGCTACTTCATCAGATCCAGGCACAGATATACGCTTCGTTAAATCCGCATCCCCCTGGGCAAGAGCCTGAAAGGTAATGACCGTTTTCTGTAAATGCTTTGTAATAGAACGAGCTATGAGCAATGATACCAAGATGGTAAAAAAGAGCGCTAGTACAGAGAGGGCTATGATAAAAATAAAAAGATCCCGAACAGGTTTACTTAATTCGGAGGTAGGAACCGAAATAACCAGTTTCCATTGGGAAACTTCATGAACCTTGGAAAAAAAACATACGTAAGATTTCTTCCAATTATCCGTATAGGATCCAAAACCAGCTTCTGTAGTAAGGATACGGGAACTGAGGGCCCCAAGACCTTTGTACCCTCTTGAATCTGCATCCTGGATCTGCATATCCATGACAAGACTTTCGTCCGGATGGGCAAGTACAAGCCCATCCTGATCCACAAGCCAGCCAAAGCCGCTTTTATTTACCTTAATTCGTTCTGTGATACTAGAAAGAGTAGAAAGTTTAATTTGAAAACCAAGGATACCGCTTAACCTTCCCTCAGGATCACGTATCCCCTTTGCCAATACAACTATGGAGATACCCCAATTCTGTGATATTTCCGGCTTTCCAATGACAAAGTCAGTTCCCTGTACAATTTTTTTATAGAAATCATTATTTTTTGATGAATATGTTGCCCGTAGATCCGTATAGGTAGTGCCATCGGCGATTGTATAAAATACCCCCAAAACTTCATCGGAAACCTTACGGCGAAGTTTTTGCAATACCTCCATGCTGTCTTTTTCATTAATGGATTAAGCTGAAGCGAGGATGCTCAGTTCCCAGCGGAGCTGTTCGATTTGCCTGTTCAAAACTTCAGCTTTCGCCTGTGAAAGCTGAAGAATATCGTCCTGAGAAATCCGCTGGACATCAGAGCCTATTCGAAGGCTAATAACGAAGGTTATGGTACTCAGGATAAGTATGGCCAATAACCCGAAACTAAAAATCATCTTTAATCGGATTGTTTGCTTCATCACTTACCCCCTTACAACAAAGGGCTGCCTCATAAGACAGCCCCTTTATTATATCACTAGAAGCATATTTTTTCTATTATGTTTATTATTTACATTATCTCTAACACATTATGCCTTTCGTTTCCGGGAAGTGACATCAAAGATAACGGCGCCCACCAAAACAAGACCGCGGATAATGTACTGCAAGGATATATCGGTTCCCATGAGGTTCATGCCGTTCATGAGGGACATGTACACCAGGGCACCGACAAGGGACCCAGTAATAGATCCGATACCGCCGGCAGCAGATACACCGCCAATATAGCAGGCTGCGATGGCGTCCAGTTCAAACAGGGTACCTGCCTGGGGAGTGGCGGATTTGAGCCGGGCAGTAAAGAGGATACCAGCCAATGCTGAAAGGAGCCCCATGGAGGCAAACACAAAGAGAGTAATCTTCTTTACGTTAATGCCGGAAAGTTCTGCCGCTTCCGGGTTGCCGCCGACGGCAAAAATGTGCCGTCCCAAAACAGTCTTGCGGGCAAGGAAATCATAGACAAAGACAACCAGCATCATGATCACGAATGTCCACGAAAGGCCGTTATATCCTGCGAGGATCCAGGTGATATATGCAATGACCAGCGAAAGGAGCAGAAGCTTGAGGATAAACATGGGCATGGAAAGGACATCGAAATGGTACTGCTGCTTGCGCTTGCGATCCAAGAATTGGGTCACAATCATAATGACGATAGCAATAAGCCCGATAAGAAGTGTCGTCTTATGAAGACCGGGGAGAAGGTTATCCAGAGGAAGCAGCTCAGGAATATAGCCGTTACCCAGGGCGTTAAAATCCTCGTTGGGAACAATAATCGTGCCGGTTGCGGCGGTGGTCAGCATGAGGGCGCCGCGGTAAATGAGCCAGCCAGCCAGGGAGGATACGAAGGCGGGGATTCCCAGGGTTGCAACGGGGAAACCGGTTACAAAGCCAGCAGCGGCGCCAAGCACTAACACGAGGAGTATGGTTAACCAGGCGTTGAGGTGTACCTGGGTCATAAGGACCGCCGCAACCGCGCCAAGGAAACCGGCTAAAAAGCCGACAGAAAGGT